>JAWOGT010000253.1:0-3190 GCA_046496585.1 Halopseudomonas sp. | reverse complement strand
CCGACCAGCTCCAGCCGACGCTGCGGCTCGGGCAATGCGGCCAGCCGGCGCTGCAGCCAGAGCAGCAACATGCCTTCTTCGATCAGCGCAGGCTCCTGATCCGCCGCGGTGACCAGCGCCTGGGGGGTCAGACACGGCCAGGGTGAGGGCGAAATGCGGATTCCGGCCTGCGGTGCGTCCTGTGCATGCAGCGCCGCCAAGGGCAGGATCGCTTCAACGCGCCAACTGGCTTCACGGAACAGTTGCTGCCAGTCATGCAGATGCTCTTGTTCAACGACCGCAGCGGCAACCTGTCCATCTCCGCGTCGCGGGCCGGGAACGCAATGCAGCAACTCCAGATCCTGACTGAGCTGATCTTCCAGGGCGAAGGGTAAGGCGGCGCGGATCGAGGCCGCACGCTTGACCGGCATAGCCAGCCGATACAGCCCCACTGCCATCGCCGGTGCCAGCGCACGCAAGCGCTCACCGGCAAAACGCAGGCGCAAAGCGCCCAGCGTATCCTGCCCCTCGTCGACCAATTGGCCCTCACGATCCAGGCGCCACCAGGCCAGCGCGGTCGCGCTCGGACTGGGCAGCTGTGGATTCTCCGGCAATAGCACTATCAACATAATTTGATCCGTTATTATCAGGGCTCACAGGCCGTTTGTTCTCGCAGGACCACTAGCCCATTGGGCGCATCCAACAGCGAACACTGGAAGAAACGCCGCTCACCAAACTCGGCCACCAACTCCAGGCGCATAAACCAGGGTGACTGCTCCGGGGCCGCCCGCCCGCTGAAGACGTCCTGCATCAATTCAGCGCTGCGCTGCAGATCAATCGGGCTGGCCTGCCCCGGATAAGCTGTCACATAGGGCGCCAGTGCCGCCCAGGCTTCACCGGTCATGCCCGCCACCGCGTTTAGCTCCGAGGCCACCAGCATGGGTCTATTACCCGAGAAACGCGGCGGCTCGTCCAACCGGTAGCTCGGATCATCGGTTTCCGGGTTCATCCAGTCACTGACCGCCACTGCCAACTGCGCGCCAGCCGGCATGTTGACCCCCGACTCGGTGCCCACCCGATCAACCAGCTGGGCAAAATAGCCCTGTTCAGTCTCGTCAGCACCGCCCAGCGCATTGAGGTTATAGCGGCACTGCATACTTTCGACCGTGGCCTGCAGGCGTACCCCGTCCACCGTGAACGGCAGCGTGGGCGAGCGGCAGGTATCCCAGGCCAGCTCGTCCGGCCCGCCGACCCGCTCCAGCAACTGCAGAATCATCTTTTCTCCACCCAGCGCGATGTGCCGCGACAGATCGCGCTCGAATACCGCGCTGGTGCGGCGGATGTCGGTCTGGCTGCGCATGGCCATGGCCACCGCCGCCGTCACCGCCAGGGCAACCACCAGCAAGGCAGTAACCAGTGCCACACCCTGCTGTTTGCCGGGGCGGCTCACTGACCCACCGCCATCAACCGACGCACTTCGCCATAGCCGGGGATATCCAGCACTATCTCCACCGCCATCGGCAACTCGCTGGCAGACGGATCGCTCCCGGCTGGCGGCCAGGCGTCGAGCCGTTCAAGCCCGGTGGCGGCCCGCACTACCAGGGCAAAGCCGGTCTGCATGCCGAGCAACTCATCCTCATCCACCAGAAAACCAAAGGGCTGCACACGTGCGCTCTCGGCATCGGCTATATCCACCCCCGGCCAGAGCTGCCGTTCCAGCCCACGATCGGTGATCAGCCAGGCGGTTCTGCGCAGGCGTTGATCACCGCCTGCGCCGGCACGCACTATCTCCAACAGCTTGCTGTCGCCACCGGCGCGCAGACGCAAAGGCGGCATACGATCACCAAATTCATCGCGCACGGAGATAGTGACTATCTGCGCCAGATCGCGTTCCAGCACACTCAGCGTCACCTGCAGGTCCGCCAGGCGCCGCCCATGCTCCTGCGTGACCTGGTCAGCACTCAATACAGCGCGCAAACCGCCGTAGGCAACCACGCTCATAATCGCAAAGACAGCCATGGCCACGAGCATTTCCAGCAGGGTAAAACCGCGCGCGTTGCTGCGCCTGAAACGCCTCATGGCAGCATGAACCCGCTGACCCGCGCCCGCTGTTCCTGTTCACCGCGCTCAAAAAGCCACAGGGTGACATCAATGCGCTTGACCGCGGGCAGCACGATAGGTGCTTCGGGTACGTAGTCGGACATAGCCACCCGGTAGCCATAGCGAAACGGCCCCATCATCGCGTCGCCACTGCGGTTGCCTTCCGCCACCGGACGCATCCCGGACTCGTATTCGGCCAACAGGTTCTGCCCGGCCCAATGGGCCAAGGTGCGTTCCTGCAGATACAGCGTGTTGCGCGAATGATCGGAGCCACCCTTGACCAGCGCGGCCAGCGCCACCGCCAGAATGGTCATCGCCACCAGGACTTCCAGCAAGGTAAAACCCTTATTCCGGGAGCGCATCCAGCACCTCGATAGACCCTTCCAGGCTAATCTGGATATGCCGTTCCAGCGGCTTGCCAGGGACGCGCAAGGTAATCAGCGAAGGGGTCATTTCGCCGGTGTTCCCCATCCTCACGTTGGGTTCCCAGCCCGCCGTTTGCGGCAGTACCTGGCGCCGTCCTTCCTGCTCATATTCCAGTTCGACCACGCCTTGCTCCAACTGCCAGGGTCCCAACTGCTGATCAACCATCGGCTGCCATTCCCGCGTGCTGTCATCCAGAATAACCAGCTGCAGAAAACTGTAACTATCGCGCCGCAGCCCCAGGGCGCGCTCAGCATCGCCGGTGATCAGCAGCTCATCGCGCGCCAGCTGCAACACCCCGACCAGGCGCTGCGTCTCGGTACGCAGCTGCCGCTCGGCCCCATCGCCGATCGAGAGCGTCGCCAGGCTGGCAACGATGCCGACCAATACCAACACGACCAGAAGCTCCATCAGCGTGAAGCCAGATGCTGTCGTTCGGAATCTGGCAGGCAGCTGGCGCATGCTTAACGGTTCTCGTTCTGGTCCATGTTCCAGTTGCCGATATCGGCATTGGCACCTTCACCACCTGGACGTCCATCGGCGACCAGGCTGTACACGTCATACTCGCGACCGTCGCGACCAGGGCGCAGGTACTGGTACTCGTTAGCCCAGGGATCTTTCTGCAGACGATCGATATAGCCGCCGCTGCGGTAGTTGCGCGGCACATCACCACTGGTAGGAATAGCCA
>JAWOGT010000205.1:0-5279 GCA_046496585.1 Halopseudomonas sp. | reverse complement strand
ATCAAGCAATCGGTGGTCGGCACCGGTGCGGCGGACAAATCCCAGGTGCAGCATATGGTCACCCAGCTGCTTGGGCTCTCCGGCACGCCCCAGGCCGATGCCGCCGATGCGTTGGCTGCCGCGCTGTGCCATGCGCACTCCGCGGCGCTGAACCTGCAGCTGGGCGGCGGTTTGCTCGGCCTGCGTAACGGGCGGGTGCGCAGACGATGAGCCAGCAAGATAACCGAAGAGGAACAACTGCGTGATTGGACGGCTAAAAGGTATTTTGCTGGAGAAACAGCCGCCGCATATTCTGCTGGACGTGCAGGGGGTCGGCTATGAGCTGGACGCGCCGATGAGCACGTTTTACCAGCTCCCGACGCTGGGCGAAACGGTTACCCTGCATACCCATATGGTGGTGCGCGAAGACGCGCAATTGCTTTATGCTTTTGCCGAAAAGCGCGAGCGGGAACTGTTCCGTGAACTGATTCGGCTCAACGGCGTGGGGCCTAAACTGGCCCTGGCGCTGATGTCCGGGCTGGAGGTGGACGAGTTGATTCGCGCGGTGCAGGCGCAAGATACCAGCGCGTTGGTGCGGGTGCCGGGTGTCGGCAAGAAGACCGCCGAGCGCTTGCTGATCGAGTTGCGTGACCGCTTCAAGGCCTGGGAAACGCTACCCGGCTCGTTCAAGCCATTGGCGTCGGGTGCCGCCCCTGCTGCGCCAGCCTCCAACAGCGCCGATGCGGTCAGTGCCTTGATCTCGCTAGGCTATAAGCCTCAGGAAGCCAGCCGCGCGATCGCCGCAGTGGACGAGGACGGTTTGAGTAGTGAAGAGTTGATTCGCCGCGCCCTCAAGGGCATTGTTTAACAGTTGAAACTGCACGGGTAAGCCATGCTGGAAGAAGATCGCCTGATTGCCGCGAGTCCGCGGCAGCAGGAAGAAGTCATAGACCGGGCCATCCGCCCCTACCGCCTGGCTGATTATATTGGCCAGCCGACGGTGCGCGAGCAAATGGACCTGTTTATCAAGGCCGCCAAGGGGCGGGGAGAGGCGCTGGATCACGTGTTGATCTTTGGTCCGCCCGGCCTGGGCAAGACCACGCTGGCGAATATCATTGCCCAGGAGATGGGCGTCAAGATCAAGAGTACCTCCGGGCCAGTGTTGGAGCGCGCCGGCGATCTGGCCGCGATGCTGACCAATCTGGAGGCCGGCGATGTGCTGTTTGTCGATGAGATACATCGTCTGTCGCCAGTTGTGGAAGAAATCCTCTATCCGGCGATGGAGGATTATCAGCTCGATATCATGATCGGGGAGGGGCCTGCCGCCCGTTCAATCAAACTGGATCTGCCGCCCTTCACGCTGGTGGGCGCGACGACCCGAGCGGGCATGCTGACCAATCCGCTACGCGACCGCTTCGGTATTGTGCAGCGCCTGGAGTTTTATGGCGTCGACGATCTGGCGACCATTGTCCGGCGCTCCGCCGGTATTTTGGGGCTGGATCTGGCCGCCGAAGGCGCGCTCGAGGTCGCACGCCGCTCCCGTGGCACACCGCGTATCGCCAACCGCTTACTGCGCCGGGTGCGGGATTTCGCTGAAGTGCGCAGCAGTGGCAGCATTACCCGGGAGGTGGCCAATCAGGCACTGAATCTGCTGGATATCGACGAAAAAGGCTTTGACCATATGGACCGACGCCTGTTGCTGGCGATGATCGACAAGTTCGATGGCGGTCCGGTAGGCATCGACAGCCTGGCAGCGGCCATCAGCGAAGAGCGCCATACCATCGAAGATGTGCTGGAACCTTTTCTGATTCAGCAGGGTTTTATAACCCGTACGCCCAGAGGGCGGATGCTGACGCGCCATGCCTACCAGCATTTCGGTCTGAATTTGCCGCCGCGCATGACCCAGCCAGTCGGGGAGCTGTTTCTTGACGGTGGCGGTCTGGACGCATAAAAAATATTCGCGATTTTAGCGGGGAAGTACTATGCAAAGGCTACTGATGGCTCTACATTATGCGCGCTGACAATCCCGGGCCGCCATTCGCGCTAAGAGCCCGTGTCTACTTTGAAGATACCGATGCCGGCGGCATCGTTTATTACGTCAACTATCTCAAGTTTATGGAACGTGCGCGGACCGAGTTGGTGCGCTCCCTGGGATTTGACCAAAGTGCCTTGCAGAGCGAGAACATCATCTTTGTGGTGCATTCGGTGGCTGCGCGCTATCACGCGCCGGCACGCCTGGATGATGAACTTGTGGTCAGTGTCGAGGTCTTGGAACTCAAGCGTGCCAGTATCCGCTTTCGCCAGCAGGTCAGGCGCGTGGACGCAGTGTTGTTGTGCGAGGGTGAAGTACTGGTGGCTTGCGTGAGTGCCGATCAGTACAAGCCAAGAGCCATTCCGGCAGCCCTGAGTGATGCATTCAGGGCTGCTCAAGCAGTTAGTCATCAGATCGATCAAGGAGATGTTACGCGTGCAAGCTGATCAAATGTCCATGTGGCACCTGATTTCCACCGCCAGTGTCCTGGTGCAATTGGTCATGCTGATCCTGGTGATTGCATCGGTGGTGTCCTGGGTGATGATTTTCCAGCGCAGCAGCTTCTTGCGCTCGGCAAAATCCGCACTGGATGACTTCGAGGATCGTTTCTGGTCAGGCATTGATTTGTCCAGGCTCTACCGTCAGGTCACGGGCAGCCCGGACACCAACTCCGGCCTGGAGCAGATATTCCGCGCCGGATTCAAGGAGTTCTCGCGCATGCGCCAGCAGCCGGGCGTTGACCCGGATGCCGTGATGGATGCCGTACAGCGCTCCATGCGTGTAGCGATCTCCAAGGAAGAGGAGCGTCTGGAATTGCATTTGCCGTTCCTCGCTACCGTCGGTTCCACCAGCCCGTACATCGGTCTGTTTGGTACGGTATGGGGCATCATGAACTCATTTCGCGGGCTCGCCAGTGCCCAGCAAGCCACGCTGGCCACGGTGGCGCCGGGTATTGCAGAGGCCCTGATCGCAACGGCCATCGGCCTGTTTGCGGCGATTCCAGCAGTAATTGCCTATAACCGCTTTGCTGCTCGTTCGGAGATGCTGATCAGCCGTTACTACACTTTCGCTGATGAGTTCTCGAGCATCCTGCATCGCCGTGTTCACGCCGGCAACGACGAATAATCGGGAGTTTACATGCAGTCGCACCAGGGTAGACGGCGGAAACGCAAACCGGTCGCAGAGATGAACGTCGTACCTTATATCGACGTCATGCTGGTGTTGCTGGTTATTTTTATGGTGACGGCGCCGATGTTGAACCAGGGCGTGAATGTCAATTTGCCTCAGGTGTCCAGTGATGTGTTGCCAGCAGATACCAATCAACAGGTCTTGACCCTGTCGGTACTGGCCGACGGCACCTATTATTGGAACCTGGGCGAATCTGTGGATACCGAAAACCAGACCGATAGTGCTCTCAGCCTGGCGCAAATGTCGGAGGGGGTGTCCAAGATACTCGCGGCACGCCCGGATACCGTGGTCTATATCCGTGGTGACCAGGAGGCTAATTACGGGCTGGTAGTCACTGCAATGGCCACCCTGCAGCAGGCCGGCGTCCCTAATGTCGGACTGATTACCGAGGCGCCGTGAATACTCGCCAAGATCCGTCTCAGGCTTCGTCAGGTCCGCTCGCTGCGCCGATTTTAAAAGCGCTTGCGGTGCATCTGGGTGTGGCGATAATGCTGTTTGTGTCCTTTACCAGTGCGCCGGAGTTCGAGCCGGCCAAGCCCATTGTGCAGGCTACGCTGGTGCAGCTGGAGTCCAAGAGTCCGGCCACCACTCAGACGGCTCAGCGTATTTCCGGGGAGGCACCGAAGACGGCCGCACCGCAGCACGAAGCGGAAGAGTTGAAGCAGCAGCAGGAAAAGCAGGAACAGCAGGTCGCCCAGGCTCGCGAGGAGCGTGTTGCTGAAGCAGCCGCAGCAGCGGCCAAGCAACAGGAACAACAGCAGGCCGAAGCGCAACAGCAAGCAGCAGCGCAAAAAGAAGCAGAAGCTCAGAAAGCCTCGGCGGCCGAGAAGGTGGCTGCCGCGGCCGAGGCACGCAAGGCTGATGCCGCGAAAAAACAGGCGGCGGAAGAGCAGGCCAAAAAACAAGCGGCAGCCGAAGCGGCGAAAAAACAGGCTGCTGATGCGGACGCTGCAAAAAAACTCGCGGCTGCCGACGCTGCGAAGAAGCAGGCAGCGGATAACGCGAAGAAAAAAGCCGCGGCGGATGCAGCCAAGAAAGCTGAGACTGACAAAGCCGCGCAGCTGCGCCGGGAGGCCGACGAGGCCAAGGCGCGCGCGCTGGCCGAAATGCTGGCAGATGAAACGCAGTATCAGCAGGCGCAAGCGGACCAGGTTGGCAATGAAGTGGCGGCCAGCTTTGATGATGTGATTCGTCGTTATGTGAGTGAACAGTGGCGCCGCCCACCCACGGCGCGGAATGGTATGGTGGTTGATGTGGTCATCAGCATGTTGCCGACCGGGCAGATTACCGATGCAGTAGTCTCCCGTTCCAGTGGTGATGCAGGCTTTGATCAGTCCGCAGTCCAGGCGGTCAGAAATGTTGGTCGCATACCGGAAATGCAGCAGTTGTCACGTGACGACCCCGCGACTTTTGATCGCAATTATCGCAAGCGCATATTGCGTTTCAAACCAGAGGATCTGGCATACTGATGAATATCATGAAAAATTGGCTGGTAGCGGTTGCCTTGTTGCTGATCGCCCAGAGCGTTTTCGCGCAGGGCGCGATCGAGATTACCCGGGGCAGCGACAAGGCTGCGCCGATTGCGGTGGTGCCCTTCGGTTGGCAGGGTGGCTCACCCCTGCCTGAGGATCTGGCCCAGATCACCGCAAACAATCTGCGCAATACCGGCATGTTTGCGCCCTTTGATCGCGCCAATATGCTGAGTAATCCGACCCAACCCAGCGAGATATTCCCGCGTGACTGGCGCATGCTCGGCGTCGAGTATGTCGTGGCGGGGCAGGTGAACAAGGATCCGTCGGCGGATCGCTATGATATTCGCTACAGCCTGTATAGCGTGGTGCGTGAAGAAGTACTGATGTCCAAGACCGTGAGTGGCACCCAGGCGCAACTGCGGGATATGGCCCACCATCTGAGCGATGAGGTGTTTGAGGAGATCACCGGTATCCGCGGGGCTTTCAACACCAAACTGCTCTACGTGGCAGCGGAACGTTTTTCCGAGACTAATACCCGTTATACCCTGCAGCGTTCGGACTATGATGGTGCGCGCGCGGTGACCCTGTTGCAGTCACGCGAGCCGATC
>JAWOGT010000191.1:0-2555 GCA_046496585.1 Halopseudomonas sp. | reverse complement strand
CCAGATCTTCACGCCGCGCTGGCCGGACGAGGCAAATCCCGCTTTCTTCTCCAATGGCGCCCCTGCCATCCACCTCACAAAACGCCAGCTCGAAGTATTGCGCCTGATGCAGCAGGGATGTCCGAATGCCGGCAAGAGCTGGTGTTTATTGGTCAGCATATTGATTTTGCCCAGCTGGCGCGCGAGCTGGATGCTTGTCTGCTGACTGACGCCGAGATGGCGGCGGGCGCTGAGGCCTGGCAGGCACTGCCTGATCCCTTCGATCCCTGGGTAGAGGTGGCGGCCTGATGCTGGCCCACACGCTGCTGGCGCCGCCCTGCCAGGTAGCTGGCTCGTCAGTAGAGGCGTTGCTTGAGATACTGCGCGATGACGTCAATCTGGCAAGCTGGCAGCGTCAGCTTGATCCGGCGATCAATGCCTTCGCTAATGCGCTGCTGGCTTCGGGCGGCGTGTTGGCCGAAACCTGCACGCTGGACCGCGACCAGCTGGAGGCTAACGATCGCGTGCTGTTGCCTGGCCTCGCACCGGCGGCGGCCGGCATTCCTGGCTACGCTGAGTTTGCCGCGGATGTCGGCTATCTTGCCAGCCTGTTTGCCTGCCTGGTGGATGCGCGCAGCGTGGGGCTGCGGCTGCGCACCCTGGACAAAGCCATGTGCCCGCGCTGGCATGTGGACAAGGTGCCGGTCAGGCTGATTACCAGCTACGCAGGAGCGGGATCGGAGTGGTTGGCAGAGCAGCATTCGCCACGTCAGCAGTTGGCTAGCCCGGCAGTTGATCCGTATTCAGCCCCAGCTGCTGCGCGCAGGCTGGCCTGTGGCGAGGTCGGGCTGCTCAAAGGCGAGCGCTGGCAGGGTAACGAAGGGCGCGGACTGGTGCACCGTTCGCCCGCTCTCGGTGCCGGGCAGCGGCGGTTGATTGTGACACTGGATTGGCTGGACTGACCGGCACCATCCCACACCCATCCGGTTTGCCGCTGACAGGGGCGCGGCAGCACTCTAGAATGGCGTCTTTTAGCTGATCGAGTGGCCTTTCATGCAATTGTTGCCCTGGCATCATCAATCCTCCGCCGGTTTTGCGCTGGGCGGTTGGCATAGCCCCCCTTCGGGGAAACCCCTGTTGCATTTTCTGCACGGCAATGGTTTCTGCACGCGCAGCTATGAACCTATGCTGAGGCTGCTGGCGGAGCATTTCGACCTGTGGTTGTGCGATCTGCAGGGCCATGGCGAAAGTGAGCATGGGGGACCGTTTCTCGGCTGGAACCGTAACGCTGAGCTGGCGCTGGAAGCCTTCGAGGCCGGCCGTGAGCCGTTTGCCGAGGTGCCCAGATTTGCCTGTGGCCATAGCTTTGGCGGGGTGCTGACCAGCCTGATGCTGGCATCCCATCCGGGGCTGTTCGAGCGTGCGGTATTGCTTGATCCGGTGTTGTTCCCGCTGAGCCTGATTCAGTTGCGCACCAGCCTGAGCCTGCTCGGCATGCGCCGCAACCCGATGGCGGAGAGCGCCAAGGCGCGCCGGCACCATTGGCCGGACCGGGAAACCGCCTTTGGCGCGCTGCATGAGCGCGGCATCTTTCGTGGCTGGGAGGCGGCGGCATTCCAGGCGCATATCGAGCATGCGCTGACCGATCACCATGAACACGGTGTCGAGCTGAAATGCCGGCCCAGCCGGGAAGCGGAGGTGTTCGAGAGCA
Source organism: Halopseudomonas sp. (assembly GCA_046496585.1). Taxonomy (GTDB): domain Bacteria; phylum Pseudomonadota; class Gammaproteobacteria; order Pseudomonadales; family Pseudomonadaceae; genus Halopseudomonas. Next base: position 865 of record JAWOGT010000191.1, on the reverse strand, counting down.
TGCCCAAGCGCCTCTGGCCTGCGCTCAAGCGGGTCAGGACGCCGACCTTGCTGGTGCACGGCGACAAGACCTATCCTTTCGTGGCGCAGTCGGCCAGGCGCCTGGCAGCGATCAATACCCAGGTCAGCGTCAGCTCGCTGCCGGGCGGGCACTGCTTTATGCAGCAGGACGCGGCGCGCAGTGCCGAGCGGGTGCGGGGATTTTTGCTCGACAGTGACGATGGGGCATAAAAAAGCAGGCGGTCGTCAACGACGCGCCTGCTCGATTTGTTGCGAACCGACTAGCCTGGGGGCTAACCCGCTCAGGCCGCGGCAATCACGTCGCCGTGATTTTCCGGCTCGATCAGTGCCTGGTGCAAAGCTGCGACGGCGGCATCGTAGTCTTCTTCCTTGATGATGCACTGCATTTCCACCTGGCGAATCGACTGGTGAATCGCCTGGATGCTGATGTCGGCACCGGCCAGAGCGGCCACCGTCTTGGCCAGGATGCCCTTGACCTTGAGGTCCGAGCCGATTGCCGAGACGATGGCGATGTTGTGCACATGCACCTCAGCCATCGGGTACTTTTCCTCGATCAGCCGTGCCGCGCGGTTGATCATCTTGCGCGAGCCCGAGGCATAGTAGGTGATGCTGTTGGCGTCGGAATCCTTGTTCACCACATACAGCTTGAGCTGTTTGAGCAATTTGGTGATCTCGATGTCGTAACCCACATCGCCGAGCATTTCCTGGTCGAAGACTTCCAGGCCAAACACATCCTTGCGACCGGCGATGATCTCTACGCAGGGCTTTTCGCTGCAGTAATCCTGACTGATCAGCGTACCGGCATGGTCCGGCTCGAAGGCATTCTTGATGCGCAGCTGAATGCC
>JAWOGT010000105.1:0-14396 GCA_046496585.1 Halopseudomonas sp. | reverse complement strand
CCGGCTGCGCCATACGGCACTCGAACTGATCTCCTGCCACCGTCCACTCGACCTCTTCCATGCGGGTCTGGAAGGTAATGGCCTGGGCAGGCAAGGCAACTCCCAGCAGTAGGACACAATACATTCGACGCACGACGATCTCCACGCACTGTTGGCTCTATGGTTTTGCATCGGCCGTTGCGACTGAAACTTTACCCCGTGCAGCGCTATACCCGCGATTGTAACCAGGGCTTAAACCAGGTGTGAAAACAGGGCGTTTCCGGTAGCATGTGCGGATTGAAATTGTCTGGAAGCCCCTGATGACTGATCGTCTTACCCTGATCCGGCCAGATGACTGGCATATCCACTTGCGTGACGGAGAGGTGCTCAGAAATACCGTAGCCGACGCAGGCCGCACCTTTGCCCGGGCGATCATCATGCCCAATCTGGTGCCCCCCGTGTGCAACGGCCAACAGGCCACCGCCTACCGTGAGCGGATCCTTGCCGCGCGTCCCGAGGGTTCTGCGTTCGAACCCTTAATGGTGCTGTACCTCACCGATCAGACCACGGCCGACTGCATACGCGAAGCACACCGCCATGGCCAGGCCATCGCCGCCAAGCTCTACCCGGCCGGCGCCACGACCAACTCTGACTCGGGCGTTACCCGACTGGAGAATATCTATCCGGCCCTGGAAGCCATGGCCGAGGTCGGCATGCCCCTGCTGGTGCATGGCGAGGTGACCCACGCCAGCGTCGACATCTTTGATCGCGAGAAGGCGTTTATCGATCAACAACTGGCCGGCTTGGTCGAGCGCTTTACCACCTTGAAAGTGGTGTTCGAGCACATCACCACCGCCGACGCCGTGGATTTCGTCAACAGCGCTCCGAGCCGCGTAGGCGCGACCATCACGGCCCACCATTTGCTTTACAACCGCAATCACATGCTGGTTGGTGGTATTCGCCCACACTTGTTCTGCCTGCCGATCCTCAAACGCCAGCGCCATCAACAGGCGCTCTGCGACGCTGTGGCATCCGGCTCGGAGAAGTTTTTCCTGGGCACCGATTCGGCGCCGCATGCACGGCACGCCAAGGAAGCCGCCTGTGGCTGTGCCGGCTGTTACAGCGCCCACGCGGCGCTGGAGCTGTATGCCGAAGCCTTTGACGGACTCGGCGCACTGGACAAGCTAGAGGGCTTTGCCAGTTTGCACGGGCCTGATTTCTACGGCCTGCCGCGCAACACCGACACCGTTACCCTGGTGCGCGAAACCTGGAACGTACCGGCCAGCATGCCACTGGGCGACCAGACCATCGTTCCCCTGCGCGCCGGAGAATCTATCCATTGGCGCGTTGCCTGATTGGCAGAATTGAGCTGTACAACCCATTTAAGGATCGCCCGTGAGCGCGTTTGAGTTCGAAAGTGAAGAGCAGCAAGAGTCCCTCGCCAAAGGCCGCAAGCCGCCAATGGCCTACCGCTTTCGCGGCTTTCTGCCGGTGGTGGTGGATGTCGAAACCGGCGGCTTCAACGCCGCTACCGACGCACTGCTGGAAATTGCCGCAACACCGGTACTGATGGACGAAGAAGGCATGCTGTATCTGGACCAGACGCACTTTTTTCGCGTCGAGCCGTTTGCCGGCGCTAATGTCGAACCAGCTGCCCTGGAGTTCACCGGTATCAAGCTGGATCATCCGCTGCGCATGGCAGTGGATGAATCCGAAGCCTTGACGGAAATATTCAAACACGTGCGCAAGGCGGTCAAGTCTGCCGGCTGCACCCGCGCCGTACTGGTCGGGCACAACGCCTTCTTTGATCTGGGCTTTCTTAATGCCGCGGTCGAACGCACCCAGATCAAACGTAACCCCTTCCATCCCTTTTCCTGTTTTGATACGGCCACGTTAGGCGGTCTGGCGTATGGCCAGACCGTGCTGGCCAAGGCCTGTGCAGCAGCTGACATCGACTTCGACGGCAAGGAAGCGCATTCCGCACGCTATGACACGGAGAAGACCGCGGAACTGTTCTGCACTATTATCAATCGCTGGCGTGAGATGGGCGGCTGGCCACCGGTCTGAGGTGATGGCCAGACGTTGCTGACAGCCTGCGCGCAACAACAGCCCGTTGCAATTCAGTAGATATCAGTTGAATCAATAACTTGCCCGAAACCCGGGCGAGGGTTATTTTCAAGTGTACGCGCAGTACTCCGCTACACTTCAAGGACCGGGCAGCACATCATCGACCACGAGTTGATATTATCTCCCCAGGCAAACAGCCGGGGTATACCGTGACATCGGCATGTTCCTGCAGTTTGTTACTGCAGTGCTGCCGGTTGACAAACAGAATAAAGGAGTCACCCTCAAATGAAACGTCAATCACTCGCCATGCTATTTTCCGCAGCCATCGGATGTGCCGCACTGGCCTCCACTCCGGCTGTGGCCCAGCAGAACTTCGTCACCATCGGCACGGGCGGCCAGACCGGCGTCTACTACGTCGTTGGCCAGTCTGTTTGCCGTCTGATCAACCGCAATGCTGACGATCACGGTATTCGCTGTAATGCGCCCTCCAGCGGCGGCTCTGTCGCCAACGTCAACGCCATCCGTGGCGGTGAGATGAATATGGGCGTAGTGCAGTCGGACATTCAGTACAAGGCCTATGAAGGCGTAGAAAACTTCGCCGATGCTGGCAAATTCGAAGGCATGCGCGCCATGTTCGCGCTGCACGCCGAACCGCTAACCGTGGTAGCCCGTCGCGATGCCAACATCACCGACGTCAAGGATCTGAAAGGCAAGCGCGTCAATATCGGCAACCCGGGTTCCGGTCAGCGCGACACCATGGATGTGGTGCTCGATGTCCTGGGCTGGACGCATGCTGACTTCTCCCTGGTGTCTGCACTGGACGCCGCCGAGCAAGCCGCCGCACTGGGTGACAACAACATCGATGCGATGGTCTATGTTGCCGGCCACCCGAATGGCTCCATTCAGGAAGCGACGACTACTGTAGATGCAGTCCTGGTCTCGGTAGCCGGTGAAGAAATCGACAAGCTGATCGCCGAGCGTCCTTACTACGCCAAGGCCACCATCCCCGGCGGGATCTATCGTGGCAACGACAAAGATGTGGATACCTTTGGTGTCCGTGCCACGCTGGTAACCTCGACCGATACCGATGACGAAACGGTGTACCACACCGTCAAGGCGGTATTCGAGAACTTCGACCGCTTCAAGCGCTTGCATCCGGCCTTCGCCACGCTGAAGGAAGAAGAGATGATCGAGCAAGGTCTGGCCATCCCCTTGCATGATGGTGCCGTGCGTTACTACAAGGAACGCGGCTGGATGTAAGCCCCCAAACCCGGATCAGTGATCCGGGTTTGTTTTTTGCATGCGGCTATTTTGTTATTTCTCTATCTCATGCATCAGAAACACAAGGGCGACCATGAGCACACAAAACATCCAACGTGACGATATGAGCACCGAACTGGAAGATCTGGTAGCCACCAGTGATACCGGTGCTCGCAAACCCCAAGGGTTCGCCGGCAAATTGATCGTGTCGGTAGCGGCAGTCTGGTCTCTATTCCAACTGTGGATCGCATCGCCCCTGCCCTACATGGCTGGCTTTGGCGTATTCAACAGTGCCGAGGCCCGTTCTATCCACCTGGCATTTGCCATCTTTCTCGGCTTTATGGCCTTTCCCGCCCTAAAGCGCTCACCCCGTGACCACGTCCCGATACTGGACTGGGTGCTGGCGTTGGCTGCCTCATTCTGCGCGGCCTACCTGTATATTTTCTATTCCGAACTGGCCAGCCGACCAGGTAACCCGACCAGCCTCGATGTGATCATCGGTGTCGCTGGCCTGGTATTGCTGCTGGAGGCGACGCGCCGGGCTTTAGGCCCGCCCTTGATGATCGTCGCGCTGGTCTTTCTGGTCTACTGCCTGGCCGGCCCCTACATGCCTGGTATTCTGGCCCACCGCGGCGTGAGCGTACAGGCACTGGTCAACCATCAATGGCTGACCAGTCAGGGCGTGTTTGGCATTGCCCTGGGTGTATCGACCAGCTTCGTATTCCTCTTCGTGCTGTTCGGCTCGCTGCTGGACAAAGCCGGTGCCGGCAACTATTTCATCAAGGTCGCCTTTTCCCTGCTTGGACATTACCGTGGGGGGCCGGCGAAAGCGGCGGTGGTGGCTTCGGCCATGACCGGGCTGATTTCCGGCTCTTCGATTGCCAATGTGGTGACCACCGGTACCTTTACCATTCCGATGATGAAGCGCGTCGGGTTCTCCTCGGAAAAAGCCGGTGCGGTGGAAGTCGCTTCTTCAGTCAACGGTCAGATCATGCCGCCGGTGATGGGCGCAGCGGCCTTCCTGATGGTTGAATACGTCGGCATTTCCTATGTCGAGGTCATCAAGCATGCTTTCCTGCCAGCGCTGATTTCCTATATCGCGCTGGTCTACATCGTCCATCTGGAAGCGATGAAGGCCGATATGCAAGGCCTGCAAAGCAGCAATCCACCGCGGCCCCTGCTGCGCAAGGCGCTGGGCTTTCTTACCGGACTGATTCTGCTGATGGCTCTGTCGTTTGCAGTGTATTACGGGCTCGGCTGGCTCAAGCCGCTACTGGGTGATGCTGCAGGCTGGGTGATTGGTGCCGGGCTGTTCGTCACCTATGTCGCGCTGCTGAAGGTTGGCGCACAGTACCCTGAACTGGAACTCGACGATCCGAATTCCCCGGTGGTGACCCTGCCGCAGACCAAACCCACGGTGATGTCCGGCCTGCATTACATATTGCCCGTCATCGTCCTGGTCTGGTGCCTGATGGTAGAACGGCTTTCGCCCGGGCTGTCGGCCTTTTGGGCGACCGTGTTGATGATCGTTATCATCGTCACCCAGCGCCCGCTGATCGCACTGTTTCGCGGCCAGAGCAAGCTGGCGAATGACCTGCTGCATGGGCTGGATGACTTGTGGCAGGGCCTGGTCGCCGGTGCGCGCAACATGATCGGTATTGGCATTGCCACCGCAGCGGCCGGCATCATTGTCGGTGCGGTGGCGCAGACGGGCGTTGGCCTGGTACTGGCTGACCTGGTAGAAATCCTGTCGATGGGCAACCTGATGCTGATGCTGATGCTGACGGCCATCCTGAGTCTGATTCTGGGTATGGGCCTGCCGACGACAGCCAACTATATTGTCGTATCGGCCCTGCTCGCCCCGGTTATCGTCACCCTTGGCCAACAGAACGGGCTGATTGTGCCGCTGATCGCGGTGCATCTGTTTGTGTTCTACTTCGGCATCATGGCCGACGTCACCCCGCCGGTAGGCCTGGCCTCCTTTGCCGCGGCCGCGGTCTCGGGCGGCGACCCGATCCGCACCGGCTTCCAGGCGTTCTACTACAGTCTGCGTACCGCCGCATTGCCCTTCCTGTTTATTTTCAACACCGACCTGCTGTTGATCGACGTGACCTTCTGGCAGGGGATTGTGATCTTTATTGTCGCGACTGTCGCCATGCTGATCTTCGCTGCGGGCACGCAAGGCTGGCTGCTGGTCCGCAGCCGCTGGTACGAAAGCCTGTTGATGCTGCTGGTGGCCTTCACGCTGTTCCGCCCGGGATTCTGGATGGACATGATTCACGATCCCTACCAGTCGATCGCCCCGGCGGAGATCGCCGCAACCCTGGACCGCGTAGACGAGGGCAGCACCCTGCGTATGCAAATCAAGGGTGAAGACGACATTGGCAGCGAGCGCACCTTCTATGTACTGGTGCCGGTACCCAGTGGCGAAAACGGCCAGGAACGCCTGGATGACATGGGCTTGATGCTGACGCAGGATGGCGACCGCACCCTGGTGGATATGGTCACCTATGGCAGCCTGGCAGCGGATTTGGGTTTTGACTTCGATCAGGAGATTATCGAAGTGCTGGCCCCGGTGGACCGCTGGGCCAAGGAATGGATGTGGATTCCCGGGTTCCTGCTGTTCCTGTTGATCATCGCTCTGCAGTGGCGGCGCCGGCCCGCGCCAACGCAGACCCCTGCGACCCCTTCGGGAGGCACTCATGTATAACCGTATCCTGTTACCCATCGACTTGAACCACAAGGCCTCCTGGACCAAGTCCCTGCCCACGGCTCTGCAATTGTGCCGTGACTACAAGGCTTCCCTGCATGTGGTCACGGTTATGCCGGATTTCGGGCTACCGCTGGTGGGCGGGTTCTTTCCCAAGGAATATGCCAGCAAAGCCAAGCAAGCAATCACCGGCAACCTCAGGGAATTCGTCAAGGAGAATGTGCCCAAGGACGTCAAGGTGCAGCGCATCGTTGCTGACGGCAAAGCCTACGAGGCCATTCTGCGGGTGGCGAAAAGAATTGATGCGGACCTGATCGTCATGGCCTCGCACAAGCGCAAGCGGGCTGAAGACTTTGTACTGGGCACCAATGCCATGCGCGTCGTACAGCAGTCCAGAACCTCGGTAATGATCGTTCGCTAAGGTAGCTGGCACTGTCCTTGCCCGTTTTTTTCGCACACGAATGACCGGGCAAGCAACAAACGACAACGGCGTCGTGATCCGAATCAGCTTAAGCGATTCGGATCACCACGTTTTTTTATGGCTACCTGCCGCTGATTGATTCGCTCTCACTGAACGTGGCTGCCTCACTGAACAGCCACTAAAGCGCACCAGCACAGCGCCGTACCGCCTCAAATAAGTGCAGTAAAACACCCGCAGGCATCGCCAAGCCTTTGAACATAACGGACTTTGAAGCTGGCACAAGCTATGCATTGCATTTAATAGACAAACGAAACACGCAACTGCAACACCCTTACATACAGTGCAGCGGTCAACGGCGACTGCGCGCTACCTGACTGAACAGGAACCGGACAAAGGCGTCCTACCGCGAGAGTGGTGGGACGCCTTTTTTGTTTTGCGCACAACAACACGGAGCAACCGATGCAAAAGCTCAAACTGGTGATGGTCGGCAACGGCATGGCCGGGGTACGTACCTTGGAAGAACTGCTCAAGCTCGCACCTGACCTGTACGACATAACCGTGTTCGGTGCCGAGCCGCACCCTAACTACAATCGCATTCTACTCTCGCCGTTACTCGCCGGGGAGCAGACCTTTGAAGACATTATCCTCAACGATCTGAAGTGGTATGCCGACAACCAGATCACCCTGCACACTGGCTGCAAGGTGGTCAAAATCGACCGCAAGGCCTGCCGGGTCTATGCCGATGACGGTACCGAGGCCGATTACGATCGGCTGCTGATGGCTACCGGCTCCAACCCGTTCATCCTGCCGATTCCCGGCAAGGATCTGGCAGGCGTGATCGGCTACCGGGATATCGCCGATACCGAAATAATGATAAGCACCGCCAAGACCCACAGGCATGCAGTGGTAATCGGCGGCGGCCTGCTCGGCCTGGAAGCGGCCAACGGCCTGAAGATGCGCGGCATGGACGTGACTGTAGTGCATATCGGCGAATGGCTGCTCGAACGTCAGCTCGACCGCACCGCAGCCGACCTGCTGCAGCGCTCGCTGGAGGAACGTGGGCTCAAATTCCTGTTGCCGCAATTCACCAGTGAGTTGCTGGATGACGGTAACGGCCGGATCAAGGCGGTGCGCTTCAAGGATGGCAGTGAGATCCCCGCCGACCTAGTAGTGATGGCTGCGGGTATCCGCCCGAATACCGATCTGGCAGAGAGCGCCGGGCTGGCCTGTAATCGCGGCATTCTGGTCAGCGATACGCTGCAGACCTATGATCCGAAAATCTACGCCATCGGCGAATGCGCCAGTCACCGCGGAATCGCTTACGGGCTGGTCGCACCGCTGTTTGAACAGGCCAAGGTCTGTGCCAACCACCTGGCCATGCTCGGCTACGGCCGCTACGAAGGCTCGGTGACGTCGACCAAGCTCAAGGTCACCGGCATTGATCTGTTCTCTGCCGGAGAGTTCATGGGCGATGACGGCAGCGAAGTGATCACTCTCTCCGACCCCATCGGCGGCGTATACAAGAAGCTGGTGATCAAGGACAACATTCTGGTCGGCGCTTGCCTGTACGGCGATACTGCCGACGGCGGCTGGTACTTCCGCATGATCAAGGAGCACCAGGACATTCATCAGATCCGTGACCATCTGATGTTTGGTGCGGTCGGCATAGACGAAAACGCGATTGGCGATAGCGGCCACCAGGGCCAGAGCAAGACCACCAACATGCCCGACGATATGGAGGTCTGCGGCTGCAACGGCGTATGCAAGGGCACCATCGTCAAGGCGATTCAGGAGCACGGCCTGTTCAGCGTCGATGACGTAAAAAAACATACCAAGGCTGCCAGTTCCTGCGGCTCCTGTACCGGCCTGGTCGAGCAGATCGTGATCAACACCGTCGGCGGCGCCGCCGATGTGAAGCCCAAGAGCGAGAAAGCGGTGTGCGGCTGTACTGACCTGAATCACGGCCAGGTACGCAAGGCAATCCGCGAGCAGCATCTGATCAGCATTCCTGCGGCCATGCGCTTTATGGATTGGCGCACGCCGAACGGCTGCGCGACCTGTCGCCCGGCACTGAACTATTACCTGATTTCTACCTGGCCGGGCGAAGCCAAGGATGATCCTCAGTCGCGCTTTATCAACGAGCGCGCTCACGCCAATATCCAGAAAGATGGCACCTATTCGGTTATTCCGCGCATGTGGGGCGGTATTACCAACGCAGCCGAGCTGCGGCGGATTGCCGATGTCGCCGACAAATATCAGGTGCCGATGGTCAAGGTCACTGGCGGCCAGCGTATCGACTTGCTCGGCATCAAAAAGGAAGACCTGCCAGCAGTCTGGAAGGATCTGGACATGCCCTCCGGCCACGCCTACGGTAAATCGATTCGTACGGTGAAAACCTGTGTCGGTAGCGAGTTCTGCCGCTTTGGTACGCAAAACTCGACGCAGATGGGTATCGACCTGGAGCATGCGCTGTTCAATATGTGGTCACCACACAAGGTCAAGCTGGCCGTCTCCGGTTGCCCACGTAACTGCGCAGAATCGGGCATCAAGGATATCGGCATCATCGGCGTGGATTCCGGCTGGGAGCTGTATATCGGCGGCAACGGCGGGATCAAGACCGAGGCCGGCCAGTTCTTCGTCAAGGTCAAGAGCGAAGCCGAGGTCATGGAATACAGCCTGGCCTTCCTGCAGCTCTATCGTGAGGAAGCCTTCTACCTGGAACGCACCGTACATTACCTGCACCGCGTTGGTCTGGAGCACATCAAGAAAGGGGTACTGGAAGATGCCGAACGGCGCCAGGCCTTGCATGAGCGCCTGCTGTTTTCCCTCTCGTTCGAACAGGATCCCTGGAAAGAGCGCATCGAGAAGGAAGAGCTGAAAAATGAATTCCGCCGCATTGCGGTCAAGGAAGTTGCCGAGGTGGTCCTATGAACTGGCTGGATATCTGCGCACTGGAAGACATCCCGCAACTTGGCTCGCGGGTGGTCACCGGCGCCAAGTGTGATATCGCGGTATTTCGCACCAGCGATGACGACGTATTCGCCGTGGATGATCGCTGCCCGCACAAGAACGGCCCGCTGTCCCAGGGCATTGTGTTCGGCAAGCAAGTCACCTGCCCGCTGCATAACTGGACCATTCAACTGGAAAACGGCGAGGCCGTGGCACCGGATGTGGGCTGCACGCACCGCTATCCGACCCGGGTGGCGAATGGGCGGGTGCAGTTGGTGTTGGATAAAGTCCGGGATCAAGCGTGATTGCTTTTATCGCAGGCTGCACGCAGGTCCATAGCGCCGTTGGGGGCGGGCTGGGTTGGACCGTCGATGCCCAGGACGGGCACCGCCGAGCCCCCAGGGACGGGTTCACGGCGTGTCCAGCCCAGCCCGCCACCAATGAAGCCAAACTCGAAATATCAGAATCGAGCGTAATGCTATGACCACAACAACCGCCTCCACCTGCTGCTACTGCGGCGTCGGCTGCGGCGTGCTGATCGAGCACGATGATGAGCGCATTATCGGCGTCAAGGGCGACCCGGCGCACCCGGCCAACTACGGCCGGCTATGCAGCAAGGGCGCGACCCTGCACCTGACCGGCGATCTGGCGGCCCGAGCGCTGTACCCGGAACTGCGGCTGGGCAAGGGCTTGGCGCGCAGCCGCACGGACTGGGATACCGCCATGGGGCATGCGGCTCAGGTGTTGGGTCAGACCATTGCCGAGCACGGCCCAGACAGTGTCGCCTTCTATATTTCCGGGCAATTGCTCACCGAAGATTATTACGCCTTCAACAAACTGGCCCGCGCGCTGGTGGCCACCAACAATATCGACAGCAATTCGCGGCTATGTATGTCCAGCGCGGTGGTCGGCTACCAGCGCAGCCTGGGCGCCGATTCACCGCCCTGCTGCTATGAAGATATTGAACAGAGCGACTGCCTGCTGATCGTCGGCAGCAATATGGCTTGCGCGCACCCGGTGCTGTTTCGACGTCTGGAGCAGGCCAAGGCGGACAAGCCGGATAGGCGCATCATCGTCGTCGACCCACGGCGTACCGATACCTGCGACATTGCCGATCTGCACCTGGCCGTACAGCCCGGTACCGACGTAGCGCTATTCCACGGCATTCTGCATATTCTGCTGTGGGAAGGCTGGATTGACCGGCGCTTTATCGACGCGCACACCGCCGGTTTCGCCGAGCTGAAAACCTTGGTGCGCGACTACACGCCCGACATGGTCTCGGGTATCTGCGGCATCCGCCAGGACGATCTGCAGAGCGTGGCGCGCATGATTGCCGGTGCGCCGTCGTTTCTCTCGCTATGGTGCATGGGATTGAATCAGTCCAGTGCCGGCAGCGCCAAGAACAGTGCTTTGATTAACCTGCACCTGGCCACCGGACAGATCGGCAAACCCGGTAGCGGGCCCTTCTCGCTAACCGGCCAGCCCAATGCCATGGGCGGCCGGGAGACGGGCAGCCTAGCCAATCTGTTGCCCGGCCACCGCAACGCAGCCAACGCCGCGCACCGCGACGAAGTGGCCGCGTACTGGGGCGTGGACAGCCTGCCAGGCAATGTCGGCTTGAGTGCAATCGAGTTGTTCCAGGGCGTGCGCCAGGGCAAGATCAAGGCGTTGTGGATCGCCTGTACCAACCCCGCGCAATCCATGCCGGATCAGACACTGATTCATGAGGCGCTGGCGGCCTGCCCCTTCGTGGTAGTGCAGGAAGCCTTTGCTACCACCGAAACCTGCCACTACGCCGACCTGCTGCTGCCTGCCGCCAGCTGGGGTGAAAAGGCGGGTAGCGTGACCAATTCCGAGCGGCGTATCAGTCGCGTGCGGTCAGCTATTCCGGCACCGGGTGAAGCGCGAGCGGATTGGGCGATTGTCTGTGACTTGGCCACGCGCCTGGAAGCGCAGTTACGCCCAGGCCAGCCAAGCCTGTTTGCTTTCGACAGCCCGCAGGCGCTGTTCGATGAATATCGAGGCCTGACCGCCGGCCGCGATCTGGACTACAGCGCACTCGGTTATGCCCTGATCGACGAACTGGGCCCGCAGCAATGGCCGTTTGACGGCGCGACCCGCTCGGGCACCACGCGGCTCTATGCCGACGGTCAGTTCCCGACCGAAGACGGCCGCGCGCGCTTTATCGCCGAGCCTTATCTGCCGCACCAGGAACAGCGCGATGCGCGCTATCCGCTGACGCTGAATACCGGGCGGCTGCGCGACCAGTGGCACGGCATGAGCCGTACCGGTACCGCCGCGCAGCTATTTGGCCATGTCGAGCAGGCGCAGCTCAGTCTGCATCCAGACGAGCTGCGCAGCCGCCGTCTGGTCGACGGCCAACTGGTGCAGGTCAAAAGCCGCCGCGGAGAACTGATCCTGCCGGTGCTGGCGGATGAGCATATCCGGCCTGGGCAAGCGTATATTCCGATGCATTGGGGCAAGCGCTTTCTCAAGGGGCTGGGCGTGAACGTGCTGACCCAGTCCGTGTTTGATCCGCTGTCCAAGCAACCGGAACTGAAGCAGGCCGGCATCAACGTCAAGCCGGTGGTCTTTCCCTGGGAACTGTTCGTGCTGGTTGAGAGTGATGTACAACGGCGCTTTACCGCACTGCGCGAACACTGTGAAGCACTGGCCTTCGCCAGCTTTAGCCTGGCAGGCCGGGAGCGGCCTGCGCTGCTGATCCGCGCTGCGCATGGCCATGCGCCTGAGGCAGACTGGCTAACCACGCTGGACAGTCTGCTGGAGTTACAGGACGGTCCTGTGCTGATCTACGACGACCCACGCCGCGCCATCGGCAAACGGGTCAGGATCGAAGCGGGTCGCATCACTGCGATTCGTCTAACCGGTGAAACCGCTGCCCGCGACTGGTTGCGTGCGGCCTGGCAAAGCGGCGAGACCGATGCCGAACTGCGACGCTGGTTCCTGGCACCCATCAGCACGCCGCCGGGTGGCAAGTCCGGCAGCGCTGGCCGCACTATATGCAACTGCATGAACGTCAGCCAGAGGTGTATCCAAGCGGGTATCGAGCGCGGGCTGGATTTGCCCGGGCTGAAAGCCGAGCTGGGCTGCGGGAACGAGTGCGGCTCCTGCGTGCCTGAGATCAACGGGTTACTGAACCGGGCCAGGGTGGCGGTATGAAACTCCGCCTTCGCGCCGAGGCCGGCGCTTCCACCAGCCCTCTTTCCACTGCCGCAGCGAGGGTAATGCCCTCTTCCGTAGAAGCCCTCGCTGTCGGAGAAGCACCGGCGCTTATCAAAACCGCAGCCCCTATGCCAGCGCTGGCCTTTGTGGGAGCGCCGGCCTCGGCACGAAAAGCCCCTGCCCAGACACCCCAGCCACCGGAGACACCCTTATGAGCCCCTTAGTCCACCTGGTAGGTGCAGGCCCCGGCGACCCGGAACTGCTGACCCTGAAAGCCGTGCGCGTGCTCCGCCAGGCCGATGTGGTCATGGTCGATGATCTGGTCAACCCGGCGATCCTCGAACACTGCCCCCAGGCCCAGTTGGTTCGCGTCGGCAAACGCGGCGGCTGCCGCTCCACGCCGCAGGACTTTATCAATCGCCTGATGCTGCGTTACGCCCGCCAAGGCCGCAAGCTGGTGCGCTTGAAAGGCGGCGATCCGTGCATTTTTGGCCGCGCCGGTGAAGAGGCGCAATGGCTTGCCGAGCGCGGGATTGAATCAGAGATCGTCAATGGCATCACCGCAGGGCTGGCAGGTGCAACCCAATGCGGTATTCCACTGACGCTGCGCGGCACCAGCCGCGGTGTCACCCTGGTGACTGCCCATACCCGGGATGACAGCGAACTGAACTGGCAAGGCCTGGCAATGGGTGGCACTACCCTGGTGATCTATATGGGCGTGGCGCGGCTAGGGCAAATTCAGCAGGGGTTACTGGCCGGGGGTATGCCCGCGGCCACGCCTGTGGCAATGATCGAGCGTGCCAGCCTGCCGGACCAGCGTCAGCAGCTGTGCTGCCTGGCGGATCTGAGCAACGCTGCTGCTGAGTTTCAACTGCAAAGCCCGGCGGTGCTGGTGATTGGCGATGTGGTGGCGGCGGCACGGCAGCTGAACCAACCAGCGGTGCTTGCGGCAGCGGTGCAGTAGTTCCAGCAACGGGAGTACGCGCTAGCCCGCTGGTCGAGATGGAACTCGACCTTCCCGGGGCGCGTGCTGGGAGGGCCGTTCCATTTCGGCCTGGGGAGTCTCAGCCAAGACGCGGGTCGAGGTGGTACTCGACCTTACTGGGTGCTCTGGTCAGCTTTTGGGTTTCATCGCCTCAAGCATCGAGCCCATCGCCTGATGGATTGCATTGACCGCTTTCAACGGCCGGACCATGACCTTGAAATCGATGATCTGACCAGCGTCGTTCCACTCGATCATGTCCACGCCATTGATCCTGACGCCGTCGATCTGGGTTTCGAACTCGAGCACCGCGTGATTGCCCTGCACCACTTCACGCAGGTAGCTGAAGTGCCCTGGCGCATTCAGCACCTGCATTGCCGCCATCAGATACAGGCGGGTGATGTGCTTGCCGGTTTGCGGGGTGTGCACGACCGGCGAGTGAAATACCACGTCCTCTGCCAACAGGGCGTCCAGGCCTTTTGCGTCCTGATGCTTGACGATTTCATGCCACTGTTCGATTACGCTAGTCATGCGTTTGCTCCCTTGTCTGTTCTGCGCATTCTCGGCGCCCGCATCCAGCAGCTCAACCCCTATAAGTGTCAAGAATAAGGATGCTGTGCTGCAGCTGGTAGCGCTGGTCGAGATGGAACTCGACCTTCCCGGTGAGCATTATGGGAAGGCCGAGTTCCATCTCGGCCAGCGGCCGAATTCCTGCCAATGAAATCGCTGAACCATTTGTTTCTGGCCGACAGCCAGTCCACCGGCCAGGCGCTGTGATGGTTGTTGCCGTCGCGCTTCGGCGAGGAGATCGGCGTCCACACGTCCTCGGGACTCAGTTGTGGAAC
>JAWOGT010000043.1:0-6227 GCA_046496585.1 Halopseudomonas sp. | reverse complement strand
GCGCAGTGATCGCAGCCAGACGGACGATCTTGCCAGGCTCGCGCCGAGCATGAAGCAAATTGCCGACACCCTGGCGATGCTCGGGCTGGGACAGCCTCGCCGCGTATTGCAGGAACAGATTCAGCAGGTCGAGCATCTGGCCAGCCAGCAGAGCGAGATCGACGATGGCGCGCTGATGGATGTCGCCGGTGGGCTGCTCTACGTCGAAGCCAGCTTGCAGGGCATTCTGGGTCTCGAGCGCAATAATGAGGGTGCTGGCGCCAGGGACGCTGACGTGCAAAACCTGGCCGCTGCCCAGAACATGACGCTGGTCCACCAGCAGGTCATTCAGGAAGCACGGAATGCCCTGGAGCAGACCCGCGAAGCCATTAACGCCTTCATTGCCAGCCAGTGGGATCATACTCAGCTGGAGCCGGTCAGTGATTTGCTCAATAGCGTGCGTGGCGGCCTGAGCATGTTGCCGTTAACGCGCGCAGCAGCGACTGTCGGCAGTTGCCGTCAGTATATCAATGAGCGCTTGCTGGGCCCTAAAGCCGTCCCGGACTGGGTCGCGCTGGATGCGCTGGCCGACGTGATTACCAGCGTTGACTATTATCTGGAACGGCTCGCCGAAGATGACGCCGAGCGCAGTGACACTATTCTTGCGGTGGCGGCCGAGCGCTTGCGCACGCTGGGTTACGACCTGGATAGCGTGATCGGAAGCTCTGCTGTTAGGCTCGCGCCGGATGCCGGGGTGGAAACAGTCGAAGCGAGTCAGGCTATGGCCAACCAGCCGCTTGAGGCGTCTGACGACCAGCCGGCTGCCGGTGTGACTGAGCCCAGCGCACCTATCCCGTCCGAACCCGCAGCGCCAGCAGTGCAGCAACAGCGTGAGCCGCTCGAGAACCTGGCAGCAGCGCAGGCTGATCAGGACGACGAGATGGATGCCGAACTGGTGGACATCTTTGTTGAAGAAGCCGGTGAGGTATTGGATACGCTCAGCGAATTCACCCCCCTGTGGCAGTCCAATGCCGAGGATCACAAGGCCCGTGCCGAAGTGCGGCGTGCCTTCCATACGCTCAAGGGTAGCGGGCGGATGGTCAAGGCGGGGATTCTTGCGGAGCTGGCCTGGTCGGTTGAGAACCTGCTTAACCGGGTCATTGATCGGAGCATTGATCTGACGCCGGTGATCTTCGAGGCGATCAACGCGGTGCGTGCGCTGATGCCGCGCCTGGTCGAAGACTTCGCGCGCAACGCGCAGCAGCCGCTGCCGGAAGTGGCGCGTTTGACCGCGCTGACCGATGCGCTGTCCCAGGGTGAGTCGGATGCGGAGCTGCTGATGGCTACCCGGGCCGAGCCCGAGATTCTGGGTCAGGGCCTGACTGACGATCAGCATAGACTCGACAGCGAGGTGCCGGAGAGCGATAGTCCGTTCGCTGCGCAGGACAGGCTTGAGACTGCTGAGACTGCTGCGGATGACGTTGCAGCGCTAGCCGCTGGGGTGGAACCCGTCGCGCCGTCGTCGGTTGCGGCTTCACTCACGGCGCAAGCTGATCACCATGCCGAGTCGCAAGCCCAGAGCGCCACTGAAAGTAGCCTGGATCCGGTGTTGCTGGAGATTTTCCGTAACGAAACCCAATCGCATGTCGAGCAGATCAACGCCTTCCTGGAGACCTGTGCGCAGGCGCTGCCGCGGCCGGTCAGTGATGCACTGCAGCGCGCGTTGCATACGCTCAAGGGCAGCGCACACATGGCTGGCATTCAGCCTATCGCTGAGCTCGCCACACCGCTGGAAAGGCTGGCCAAGGACTTCAAGGCCAATCTGATTTCCGTCGACCAGGCGTTGGTTGAGCTATTGGCCGAGGGTGTGCAACTGATCGAGGCTGGCGTTGCTCAGCTCGACACGACGCCGGAACAGAGTATCCCGGGTAGCGAAGGCTTTCTTGAGCGGCTTGAAGCGCTGCGCCAACAGAGTCTGGCGGCCCGGCATAGTGGTATTGACGAGCTTGAACACAGCGCTGGCAGCGTCGGACTGTTGTCGATCTTCCTCACCGAAGGCATCGACCAGTTGATGGATGCAACCGATGTGCTGGCAGCACGTCAACAGGGCCAGGATGTTGCGCTGGATAGTCACGGGCTGCGCCAGAGTTTGCGGGCCTTGGCGGAGGTGGCAGGTGAAGTCGATCTAGTGCCGATCGAAGCCCTGGCTTACGCTTTGGAAGACGTGCATGAGGGGCTGCTTGCAGGCCGTGCCGAGTTCAGCGACATGGCCATCAGCGCCCTGGCCGTCGGCCATGAGCGCCTGATTGGCATGATGGATCAGGTCGCTGCGCATCAACATATTCCACCAGCGACGCTCGAAATAGCCGCGTTGCGGGCATTGCTGCCGGCGGCAGCGCCGGCGGTTGTGCAGACAGCGGTGCCATTGGCTGGCACATGGAACCCCAAGGAGGCGGGTACTGATGCCGAGCTGGTGGAAATATTCCTGGAGGAAGCGCAGGAGATTATCGATAGCGCCTCGGCGAGCCTGCAGCAGTGGATAGCCGATACGGGCAACAGTCTGGCCGTCGAGTCATTGCAGCGCGATCTGCATACCCTCAAGGGTGGCGCTCGGATGGCCGAAATTCCGCCGGTCGGGGACCTGGCCCACGAGCTGGAGTTTCTTTACGAGGGTCTTGCCGATCAGCGCTACCAGCCGAGTGCCGGGCTTAATGACCTCTTGCATGCATGCCATGATAGCCTCGCTGGGATGATCGAAGGGGTGATAGCCGGCCGGGCCATCAGTGACGGTTCGGGGTTGATTGCGGCCATCAAGGGCTTCCGCGTGCGTCCCGACCTGCCGCCCGAATTACCCGGTCAGATGCCGGCCGACGCCCCGACAGCGGCCGCGGCCGCGGCAGACACTTTGCCCGCGGCTGATCCGCTGTTGGCGATGTTCCTGGAAGAAGCCGTCGAGCTTATGGCACCCTGCCGTGCGCTGCTGATGCAGCGCGACAGCGACGAGAGCGCCGCTGTTGAACTGTTGCATCGCGTGCAAACCCTCAAGGGCAGTGCCCGGATGGCGGTTCAGACCGCGCTGGCAGAGCAGGCTCGGGAGCTGGAAACGGCGTTACAGATGGACGGCATGCCCAGCGCCACGCTGGATGCCGGACTGCTGGCGCTCATGACCGCCATGGAACAGCTGTCGGGTGGCATGGATCTGGGCCCGGCAGACTGGAGCATGCCGGACTTGCCGCCAGTCAGCCCGCCGGTTGCCGATGCCGAGCAGGCGCAGTTGCCCACCGACCTGGCGCAGCGGCAAACCCTGGCCGAGGTCAAAGCCATTCTGCAGAATGCCATGCAGGCCAGTGAAGCCGGGGACGACCATCAGCTCCGGGTGTCCGGGCAGGAAACCGTCAAGGTCTCCGCCAAGCTGCTCGAAGAGCTGGTCAACCTGGCCGGTGAAACCTCGATTTTCCGCGGCCGTATCGAGCAGCAGGTCAGTGACCTGGGCCATACCCTCAACGATGTCGACGCCACTATCGAGCGGGTGCGCGACCAGTTGCGGCGTCTGGACATGGAAACCCAGGCGCAGATTCTGTCGCGTCACCAGGAGGAGATCGAGCAGGGCGGTTACGAGGATTTCGACCCGCTGGAGATGGACCGCTATTCGCAGTTGCAACAACTGTCGCGCTCGTTGTTCGAGTCCGCCTCCGACTTGCTCGACCTCAAGGAAACCATGGCGGCCAAGAGTCGTGACGCCGAGACCTTGTTGCTGCAACAGGCCCGCGTGAATACCGAGTTGCAAGAAGGCCTGATGCGCACGCGCATGGTGCCCTTTGATCGGCTGCTGCCACGCATGCGCCGGGTGGTCAGGCAGGTAGCCGGTGAGCTTGGCAAGCAGGTTGCGCTGGATGTCGGCAATGCCGAAGGCGAGATGGATCGCAGCGTCCTGGAACGCATGATCGGGCCACTCGAGCATATGCTGCGCAACGCGGTCGACCATGGCATCGAGAGGCCCGAGATCCGCGCGGCCCAGGGCAAAGCGGAAGAAGGGCGTATCCGCATTGATCTGCGCCGCGAAGGTGGCGAGATCGTCCTGCAATTGGCCGATGACGGCGCCGGCATCAATCTTGACGCGGTCAAACGCAAGGCTATTGAACGCGGCTTGATGGATGTCGATGCGGAATTGACCGATCCGGAAATTCTGCAGTTCATTCTCGAGGCGGGCTTCTCCACCGCCGACCAGATTACCCAGATTTCCGGGCGGGGCGTCGGCATGGACGTGGTCAATGCCGAGGTCAAGCAACTGGGCGGCAGCATGAGTCTGGATACGCAGCCCGGTCAAGGCAGCGTGTTCACTATTCGCCTGCCGTTCACCGTGTCAGTCAACCGCGCGCTGATGGTTTATTCCGGGGATGATCTGTACGCGATTCCGCTGAACACCATCGAAGGTATCGTGCGGGTCTCCGGTTATGAGCTGGAAGCCTATTATTCACCTGAGGCGCCGCCCTTCGAATACGCCGGCAAGCGTTACGATCTGCGTTACCTGGGCAATCTGCTGGTGACCGGACAACAGCCGCGGTTAAGCGGGCACACGTTGCCCTTGCCGGTCATTCTGGTGCGCGGTGCCGAGCATACGGTAGCGGTGCAGGTCGATGCGCTGGCCGGTTCGCGCGAGATCGTGGTGAAGGGCCTGGGCAAGCAGTTTGCGGTGGTGCCGGGGATTGCCGGTGCGACCATCCTCGGCGATGGCCGGGTGGTGGTGATCCTCGATCTGTTGGCGGTTATTCGCGCCCAGCAGGCCCTGCAATCCCAGCAGCGGCTGGCCGCGGAGCGGGCGCAGGCGATCACCGAGAAGGATGCGGAACGCTCGACGCTGGTCATGGTGGTGGACGATTCGATCACCGTGCGCAAGGTCACTTCGCGGCTGCTGGAGCGCCATGGCATGGAGGTCATTACCGCCAAGGACGGGATCGAAGCGATCGCCCGGCTGCAGGACGTGCAGCCGGACATCATGCTGCTGGATATTGAAATGCCGCGCATGGATGGCTTTGAAGTGGCCACCCTGGTGCGCCACGATCAGCGCCTGAAGGATCTGCCGATCATCATGATCACCTCGCGAACGGGTGAGAAGCACCGTGAGCGGGCGCGCAGCATCGGCGTCAACGATTATCTCGGCAAGCCCTATCAGGAAGCCCAACTCCTGGAGGCGATCGGCAAACTGGTCAAGGTTCGTGGCTGAAGCCCTGGTTCCCGCTATCGGCCTGCTGGCCGGCAACCCGGACAAGCGTCGATTGTTGCACGGGGTGCTGAGCCAGTTTGGCTACCGGGTGATCTTTTGTGATGATCCCGGGCTACTGGATTGTCAGCGCCTGGCGACTATCGCTACCGACGCCTGGTTGCTGGAGTTGCCGGAGGAATCCGCGCTGTCCGATTGGTTGCTCGAGCATAGTGCGGTGCCGGTGTTACTGGGCGCGGGCGAGATTCCGCCGCTTGACAGCGAGGATTATCCGCGCTGGGAACGGCGCCTGTACAACAAACTGCTGCCGCTACTGGGCCGGGCGCCCGATGGCCAGCTGCCGAGCATGCTGACCGTCAACCAGGCCAGCGCGGCTGCTCGCGGCGCACGACAGCGAGCGCGCTGTGTCTGGTTGTTAGGTGCGTCCTTGGGCGGGCCGGCAGCGGTCAAGGCCTTCCTCGATGTGCTGCCGGCCGATCTGCCGATCGCCTTTGTCTATGCGCAACATATTGATGCCGGCTTCGAAAGCCGTTTGCCGGACATTATTGGCCGCCATAACGACTGGCGCATTCTCAATTGTGTGGCGGGTAGCGAGTTGCTCGCTGGCGATGTGCTGATCGCGCCGATCAAGCGTAGCCTGTCATTTTCACCGGAAGGCCGCGTGCAGCTCAGCGATGCGCCCTGGCCGGGGCTTTACCAGCCGTCGATCGAGACGCTGCTGGATCGGCTCGGTGAGGCGTTTGCTCCGGCGTGCGGTGCGATCATTTTTAGCGGTATGGGCGAAGACGGCGTGCCAGCCTGCGGGCGCCTGCGCCAGCAGGGCATCGAGGTCTGGACCCAGGATCCGCTCAGCGCCGCCTGCGGGGTCATGCCGCAAGCCGTAGCGGCGGCGGGCCTGAGCAGTCAACAGGGCGACCCGCTGGCGCTGGCCGCGGCCTTGCAGGGCTGGTTGGCGCAGGAATCGCCGGTGGCCCTCTAGGCGCCGGTGACACCCCATCAAGAGGAAAGCCGATGTCAGATGCACTGG
>JAWOGT010000302.1:0-17987 GCA_046496585.1 Halopseudomonas sp. | reverse complement strand
GGGATAAATTCGACAAGCACTTGAACCCTTCTATTCTGTTTAGGTCAGAGTGGTTAATCGGAAAGTGAACTTTTTGAAAGACAGCGCTGCTGCTGAGCGAGCTGACAGTTTCATTTATACCGCTATTCCAAGATATCAATTCGTCTTTAATCAAGGAAGACCGCATGAAAATTCTGGTAATGGGCAATTTGGGCTACGTGGGACCATCAGTAGTCCGGGAGTTAGGTCTGCGGCATCCGCATGCGCAGATTGACGGTTACGACAATGCCTATTTCGCGCACTGCCTGACGGGCGCAATCAGCGCCCCTGAACATTATCTGCAGCAACAATTCTTCGGCGATGTACGCAGCGTGCCAGCTGATCTGCTCCATGGCTACGACGCTGTTGTGCAGCTGGCTGCCGTGTCCAATGATCCGATGGGCGACCGCTTTGCCTCGGTTACCCAGGCGATTAATCAGGAGGCCACGTTGGCCGTGGCCCGGGCCAGCGCGGCTGCCGGTGTGCGCAATTTCGTTTTCGCCTCCAGTTGCAGTGTCTATGGCGTAGCTGAGGGTGCACCGCGCTGCGAGACTGACCCGGTAGCCCCGATGACGGCTTACGCCAAATCCAAGATTGGTGCTGAACAGGGCTTGGCCAAAATCGAGGGCGATATGGTCATCACCTGCCTGCGCTTTGCTACGGCCTGCGGTATGTCCGACCGGCTGCGCCTCGATCTGGTGCTCAACGATTTCGTCGCCTGCGCATTGAGTGAGGGGCGCATTAGCGTGCTGAGCGATGGCACGCCCTGGCGTCCACTGATCGATGTGGCGGATATGGGCCGCGCAATTGATTGGGCGGTGCAACGCAGCGCCGACAATGGCGGCCGCTTTCTGACGGTGAATACCGGATCGGATGCGCGCAATCATCAGGTCCGTGATCTGGCGGCCGCGGTGGCCAAGTCAGTGCCGGGCACCACGGTCAGTATCAATACCGATGCGCCGGCTGACAGCCGCTCCTATAAGGTCGACTTCAGCCTGTTTGCGCGTCTGGCCCCAGACCATCAGCCGCTGATGACGCTGTCGAGCTCGATTGATCGACTGATCGAAGGCCTCAAGCGCATGAACTTCAATGATGCCGATTTCCGCTCTTCACCACTGATGCGCTTGCATGTGCTGCAGGGCCACATCGCCGGCCAGCGGTTGTCCGAGGATCTGGTCTGGCTTGAGCGGTAACCGACCTCTTTGTTAATCCCTGTCGCAACACATCCAAGGAGCATGGCGCCCATGAAGGTAGCGATTTTTGCCGGTGGTTTTGGTACCCGGTTGAGCGAAGAGACGGCCGTCAGGCCCAAACCCATGGTCGAGGTCGGTGGCATGCCGATTCTCTGGCATATCATGAAGATGTACGCCCATCATGGTTTCAATGAGTTTGTCGTGCTCGGCGGCTACAAGGTTGATTTCATCAAGGAATTCTTCCTCAACTACCGTGGTCTGCGCAGCGATTACACCATCAACCTGCAAGATGGCAGCATTGAGTGGCACGACCAGCTCAAGGAGAACTGGAAGGTCACGGTACTGGATACCGGTGCCAATAGCATGACCGGCGGGCGTCTCAAGCGCGCTCAGAAATACCTCTCCGACGGTCCGTTTTGCCTGACCTACGGCGATGGCGTCAGTGACGTGAATATCACCGAACTGGTGGAGTCCCACCGCCAGTCCGGGCACTGGTGCACGCTGACCGCGGTGACGCAGCCGGGTCGCTATGGCTCGTTGCGTTTGAATGACCAGTTGAGCCACGTCGAAGGCTTCCGCGAGAAGGGCGCTGCCGACGGCGGTTTGATCAATGGCGGCTTCTTCGTCTGTGAGCCGAAAGTGTTCGAGATGATCGATGACGATCAGACCGTCTGGGAAAACGAACCGATGAATCGTCTGGTCGAAGCCGGCAAGCTGGGTAGTTACCATCACAAGGGTTACTGGCAGAGCATGGACTCACTGCGCGACAAGGTGGTGCTGGAAGAAGCCTGGGCTGCTGGTGCACCCTGGAAACAGTGGGACAACTGATTAACTTGGCGCGGCATTCGGAGAACTACCATGATTATTGTTGATAGCGCGTTGGCCCGGCGTCACGCAGAAGGCCGGCCCATTCGTGTAGGCATGATAGGCGCGGGTTTTCAGGCTAGTGGCATCGCCTTGCAGATACTCACGGCGGTACCCGGCATGCAGCTGTGCGCCGTTGCCAATCGGCATCTGCAGCCGGCCATCGCCCTGTATGCTCAGGTCGGCGTCGAACCGCTACGGTGCGATACCCAGGCGCAGTTGGAAGCGGCCATCGCCGCCGGGCGTCCAGCCGTCACCGAGGATGCTCAGGCGCTGGCGCAAGCCGCAGGCCTGGATGCGATCATCGAGGTGACGGGCTCGATCGAGTTCGCTGCGCATGCGGTGCTGGCCGCGCTGGAAAGTGGCAAGCATGTGGTGCAGATGAATGCCGAGCTGGATGGCACTATTGGTCCTATCCTCAAGTCGCGTGCGGACGCGGCCGGCGTGATTTACAGCTTCTCCGACGGCGATCAGCCCGGCGTGCAGATGAACCAATATCGCTTCGTCGCCGGGCTGGGTATCAAGCCGGTGCTGTGCGGCAATATCAAAGGTCTGCATGATCCCTACCGCAACCCGACCACCCAGGAAAGCTTTGCCAGGCGCTGGGGCCAGAAGCCGGCGATGGTGGCGTCCTTTGCCGACGGTACCAAGATCTCGTTCGAGCAGGCCATTGTCGCCAACGGCACCGGGATGCAGGTGGCCAGACGCGGCATGCTCGGCCCGGACTTTTCGGGTGGCGACCCAGGTGCCCCGCTGGTCCCGATTGAGGAAACACTGTCGGCTTTCGAGCCGCATCTGGACCCGGCGGGCCCCGGGTTGGTCGACTATGTGGTTGGCGCCCGTCCCGGGCCGGGCATTTTTGTGTTGGGCACCTTGGACAACCCCAGGCAGCGTCATTATCTTGAGCTATATAAAATGGGCAAGGGGCCCTATTACTGCTTTTATACGCCCTATCATCTGTGTCACTTCGAGGTGCCCAACTCGGTTGCCAGAGCCGTGCTGTTCAATGACGCGGTGCTGACACCGTTGGCGGGGCCCAAGGTGGGCGTGATCGCGCTGGCGAAAAAGGATCTGCTGCCTGGCGAGATGATCGAGGACTTCGGCGGCTATGAAGTTTACGGCGTGGCGGAGAATATGGATGTGGTGCGCAGCAGCAAGCTGCTGCCGGTCGGTCTGGCGCTGGGTTGCACGCTGGTGCGTGCGGTGGCCAAAGATACGCCGCTGACCTTTGACGATGTGAGCATGCCGCCTGGTCGTCTGGTAGACGCCCTGTATGCAGAGCAGGAACAGCTGTTTGCCTGAGTCACTTCCCCTGGCCATTGAAAAGGAGTTTTGCATGATTTACCGAGAGACCACCCTGAAGGATGCCTGGCTTGTCGAACTGGAGCCGCGTGGCGATGAGCGCGGCTCATTTGCGCGGACTATGTGCCGCGAAGAATTTCTGCTGCATGGAATGATGGGTGATTATGTGCAGCAAAATACCTCGGTATCCGCTCAGCGTGGCACGCTGCGTGGCCTGCATTACCAGATCCAGCCGTATGCCGAAGCCAAGTTGATTCGCTGTATCCGCGGCGCCATCGTCGATGTGATTGTCGATTTGCGCGAGGACTCGCCCAGTTACTTGCAGCATGAAGCCTTCGAGTTGAGCGATCGCAACCGTCACCAGCTGTATGTGCCGCCGGGTTTCGCGCATTCGTTCCAGACCCTGATGGATGATACCGAGGTCAGCTATCTGGTGTCCGCGCCCTACACCCCCCAGGCGGAACGTGGCTTACGCTACAACGATGAACAGTTAGGCATCGTCTGGCCTTTACCAGTCAGCACGTTATCGGACAAGGACGCGAGCTGGCCCTTGATCGCAGAGCGAGTCGAAAAGCTGTTCTGAGTGGAGCGGCAGCGCGTCGAGAGCACAATCGGCCTGTTTGACTGCTTGGGGATTGACGGGCGCCGTGGGTGAACGCATGGTCACGCCCAGGTCTTCTACCGGCGCGGATGCCTGCTCGATTGTTGGGTAAAATTCACGACTTTCCAGTAGGCCCTGAAAGACAATACGGGCTTTGTCCGGCTTGCCTACGCGCAGTAATCTGAACATCAGCACCAGTTGTTTTAAAACGGCAATGATCAAGCGGCGGTTACGGTAGTGCTTGCGCGCAACAAAGATCTCGTTGCGGAAGAAATGCCGATGGTACTTGAGCCGTGACGGGTTATTCTCCGTCATGATGTTGATCGCACCATTTTCCTGGCGCAGATGCATGACCTTGCTGTTGCCGACAATATAGCCGGGCACCTTGCCGGTGATACGCAGGGTGAACTCGGTATCTTCGCCCCAGATGAACATGGCTGCGATGGGCAGGCCGTATTCCTCCAGCGTGGCACGCGGTACCAGAATGGAGACAAACGTCGCCCGGCGCACGGGCAGCATTCCATGTTCCAGGGTCAGGGGCCAGGTTTCGTAATCAATCCGGTTGCGGCGGTTATCGACGCTGGGCGAGTTGGTGATCAGCCCGTTTTCGGTGAAGGCCGTGGAGAGCAGAAACGCCCGTTCGATGGATTGGCTCTCGAGTAGCTGGTCGGCTTCCACCAGGCGCTGCAGGGCTTCGGGCCCGGCAATCACGTCGTCGTCCATCATCCAGACAAAATCGGCGCCCTTCTGGAAGGCCAGCCGAAAGCCTGCACTGAATCCGCCAGAGGCGCCAATGTTGTGTGAAAGTACGTACAGCTGCAGGCCAGGATAGCCCGCGGCCAGCAGCATGGCTTCCGTCCCATCGCTGCTTGCGTTATCGATCACGATTACGCCATCACAACGCCGGGTCTGAGCGTAAATCGCATCCAAGCTACGCTTGAGCAGGTCCTTTCGGTTGTAGGTAAGCACAACCGCAAATACCGTGTTCATTTCGTCTCCTCGCGACATGATTCACTTCCTTTGGTGTAAAAAGAACAGATTCCAAAAAGCAAATCAACAGGGCAAACATGCGTCATGTAGCAGAGTGTGAATCAGGTTGGCTTGATATCATTATGGCTTTGCTTCGCTTTCCTAACAGATACATACAGTTGCAGAGTGTTTTCTTGTGGCGCTCACGACTAGATATAAGCGCTTTATCTGGAATTTGCTTTCCATACTAATAAATAATTGCGAAAGCAGTTCCTTTGACACTGGCGCGCTGAAATGTTCCAACTATATTTGATAGCCAGTCTTGGTAGCCTGGACAGGAAGGGCGTCTGAGGTCGTGGCTTGCCATGCGCCCACTGCCTGGACCTTTTAAGGCATTACACTGGTGATTATAGTTCACTCGTCAGAAACGCAAGCAGGATGGCAAGAAACCGAGCGGCTGGTGGTCAGTCAATCGTCCAGGTGCAGGGTGCGCTCGGGGTGAGCGGCCTGGACGATCGTCAGTACTGCGTTACGCAAAGGTCTTGCGGACCATCAAGCTGGCCGCAGCATCAACGCCGAACAGGCGCGCGTGAGCGTGCTAGACCAGCTCGCGCTTGTCGCGTCGCGCCGCTCGAATGTCTTTCAGGGTGGCCGCCCCGATTACCAGCAGTACGCCAAGTGACACCACTGGCCAGACCAATACATAGAGCGCCAATATAAATGTTTGCATGTTCATTCCCGTTGTTCGGCTGGCGCGCCGTAGCGCACCAGCGGATAGAGTGGACAAGGCTCAGGCCTGGGTGACAGGCTTGACCGGATCGTAGTTGATAACCTTCTGGTCGATCTGCTCGAAGTCGAACTTGCTGGAGCTCAACAGGCTGATGCCGACGCAGACCAGGGTGCTGACGCCATAGGCCATCAATGAGGCCAACAGTACCGTGTAGTCGCGCAGGAAGCCGACGCTGAAGAAGGCCAGGGCGATGGCGGCGACGGCGCCGACGATCAAGCCGATGCGGCGTCCGCCGAAGCCGAAGGCCATCAGGCCGAGCACCACACCGCCGCCGACGGCCGCCAGCAGTTCGAACAGCACAGCGATCACGCTGATCATCGGCAGTAACTCAAAGCGCGCAATACAGAACATCAGCAGTCCGGCGATCACCGCCGAGGTGAAGGCCGCATTGGTGACCCGATCCCAGAAACAGCTGGCGATCACCGGAAACACGATCGCGCCCCAGAGTGCGCCGACAAACACCAGCATGATCAGAATGTCCATCGAGAAGCTGGCGAGGATCACCCCGATCAGCGTCGCGACGATCATGGTCAGTCGGCCGATAAACAGCATCTTGGTCGGGTCCGGGTTGTTTTTCGCGATGTTCTTGCCGTACACGTCGGCCATGACAATCGCTGACATGGCGGACAGGTCCGAGTCGGCGGTCGAGGACAGCGAGCCGATCACCAGAATAAAGAACAGCCCGATAAACACCGGTGGCAGGTACATCGAGACCATTTGCGGTATCAGGTTGTTCATGTCGCCATCGATTGGCTCCATGCCGGTCATCAAGGCCATCAAGCCGATCATGCCCAGGCCGATAACGATCGCGCCATAACCGATAGTCGCGGTGATAAAGGTTGGCTTGATGTGGTCTTCACGTACAGCGAACAGCCGCTGGGAAATGGTCTGGTTGCCGATCGCATAGGCCAGCACCGCGACAAAGAACGGCGCACCCTGATTGAGGATCGCGTCCATCGAGAACAGGTTGGCCTGTTCCGGGGTCAGCAGGCTCATGCCGTCTGACAGCGTACTCGGTCCGCCGAGGGCGAACAGCACCGCAGGAATGATCAGAATGGCCACGGCCATCATCGCCATCAACTGGGCAAAGTCAGTCAGTACCGAGGCGCGAAAGCCGGACCATAACGTATAGGACAGTACGCCGACCCCGGCAATCACCACCCCGGCCTGGAATGACAGCGGCGAGAGTACCGAGACCAGCGCGCCCGAGGCGGTGAAGTTGACCATCAGGCTGATGATGCTGCCCAGCACGTTGGACGAGGCGAGGATCAGCTGGCTGGAGGAGCCGTGGCGGGCGTGGATCAACTCACCCAGGGTGTGCGCGTTGGGCGCCAGTTCGCGAAAGCGCCGGCCGAACGGATAGATGAACAGAATCATCAGCGCGCCCCACAGGCCGTAATGCAGGGGGCCGGAGATACCGTAGGTGTAACCCGAGGTCGCGGCGCCGTAGAACGAGGCCGCCCAGATCCAGGTGGCGGTCATGCTGGCGGCGCCCAGGCCAAAGCCAATCTGATGATTGGACACCATGAAGGCGTCGGTATTCTCCTTTTTTTTCTTGATCAGCAGGGTCAGTAGATAGGTGCCGCCATAAAAGGCGATCAGCAACGCGAGGACGGTCAGTGTCGAGAACTGATAGAAACTTTGTTCGTTCATTGGGTACCCATGGGCTTTGCAGCCTGGTCATCCTTCGCAGAGGCTAGACTTCCGTGTACGGAGCAGCCACCACAGGACGTAAGCAAAAACAGAACATCTTTCAATAAATGCCTGTAGCGGGATAAAGGCCGCCGTTAACGGCCTGGAAGTGCAAGAGTTCGGCGGCCGTAGCGCCGGGGTGCAGCGGCCGGATCAACGCCCGCAGTCGGGCGCAATAAGCGCTGTTAGGGTCGATCCGGAGTCCTCTACCCTAACGTTTTGGGTCTACCCCGTCCAGGCATCATTCACCGCGCAGGTGCGCAGGGCTGCTGCAAACAGGCCTCAGGCCAGCCAGCCGAGCAATAACAACAGCCCTATCAAACCGGCGCTGGCAGCCACCGTATCAAGTTGCAACAAGCGATTCAGGCGCCGCTCCAGATCCCGCCAGCGCTGGACGTTGGGCGCGCGGGCGGCCGGCGGTTTGGGTGGTCTGCTGATCCAGCGTTTGAAGTAAATTGAAGCGGCTCTGGCTGGGTTGGGCAAATGGCGCAGGACGGCGGGGATTCGCCAGCCGAGGCTGATCGCCAACAGGCTCAGGCCCAGGCCCAGCGCCAGCGGCCAGCTGGCGGCCCAGAGTGCGTAGCCGGGCAGGCTTTGTTGCAGGGCTTCGCGCATGGCTGGCCATAGCCAGGGCAGGGTGACGGGCATCAGGCACAGCAGCGCCCAGGGCCATAGCTGGCTGGCCAGCAGCGCGGGCAGGTCGTTATTACGCTGGGTTTGATGCATCAGCCACAGGGCGCGCGCCACTACCAACAGGGTGGCTACTGAGCCGGCGCTGAGCACCGTCAGCCAGATGCCGGGCAGGCTGTGCTCGACGCTGCCCTTGAGCAATACCTTGAGCGCTGCGCCGCTGCTCAAAGGCAGTCCGGCCAGCGCCAGCGCCGGCAGGGCCATCAATGCCCAGTGCCAAGCCTTGAGCCGCACATGGGCGCTCAAGCCGGCGCCCATGAACAGCGCGCCCTTGGCCAGGCCGTGGTGTACGCCGTAGAGCGCGAGCATCAGCGCCGCCGCCGGACGGGCTTCGGGCTGCTGCCAGCCGAGGGCGAGAATGATCAGCAGATAGCCCATTTGACTGACCGAAGAGTAGGCCAGTGCGGCCTTGGCCTGGTGTTGCAGCAGCCCGAGCAAAACACCGTAGAAGGCACTGATTCCCCCCACCGCCAGCAGCCAGACGGCGAGCTGTTGCAACAGCACATCCTCCGCGGGCAGGAAGCGCCAGAGGCCAAGCACACCGGCCTTGATCATTGCCCCGGAGAGCACCGCACTGGCCGCCGCCGGGGCAGCGGGATGGGCCAGCGGCAGCCAGATGTGCAACGGCCAGAAGCCGGCCTTGAGCCCGAAGCCGAGCAGCAACAGGCCGGCGGTCAAACCGCTGGTAGGGATGTTCTGCCAATCGACAAAGCCGAGCAGGCCTCCGGCTTCATGCATGCGCAGCAGCATACCGGCGTAGATCAGCATTTCCCCGAGCACCGCCAGTTGCAGGTAGATACGTCCGGCCTGACGCGGTGCTGGGCCGCGCAGATGCACTACCAGGCCGTAGGCGCTGAGGCTCATCAGGGTAAAGCCGATATAGAAGCTGGCCGCATCCTGAGCGATGACCAAGAACAAATTGCCGGTGAGAGACAGCAGCCAGAACAGCCAGAAACGCTGCAGATGCCGGCCATCACTGAGGTCGGCTACGGCAAAGCGGCTGGCGCAGCCCCATAACAGCGCAGTGAATCCCAGCCAGGCACGGGCGAGCAGATCATCTGCGCCCCAGGTGGCGCCGGGCCAGAGCAGCGCCAGCTCCAGCGCGGGTGCTGGCCAGATGCTCAGCAGTAGCGCCGGAACGCAGCTCAGCCAGTACCAGGGCGCCAGCTGCCGCGGCCTGAGCCAGAGCAGCACGCCGGCCAGCAGCGGCAACAATGGCACGACCAGCCACAGCAGGGGGCTCATAAGCCAAACTCGCGGTTGATGATCAGTTGACTCCAGGACAGCGGGCTCACCGACGCCCCGGCAAAAAGGCCCGCCAGCAGGGCCAGCGTGGCGGTAAACAGAACCGGCGCGAGCAGCATCCAGTGGGTCTCGCCCCAGCCCGGCTTGCCCGTCCCCAGCTTGGCTTCCGCCGGCCACTGGGTCGGCGCCTTGGAAAACCAGCCGCGGTACAGCAGCGGCAGAAAATAGGCGGCATTCAGCAGGCCGGACAGCACAAACACCAGCAATACCCAGTCATGCCCCACCTCCAGCGCGCCATAGCCCAAATACCATTTGCTGATAAAGCCGGCGGTGGGCGGCACGCCGATCATGCCCAGTGCACCAATGGTGAAGGCGGTCATGGTCAGCGGCATGCGCCGACCCACGCCATCCATTTCGCGGATATGGTGGATGCCCAGGGTTTCGGCAAAGTTGCCCGCGCAATAGAACAGCGTGACTTTCATCAGCCCCTGATGCACCAGATGGGCCAGCGCGCCGACGCCGGCAATCGGGCCGAGCATGGCTACCCCCAAGGTAATGTAAGACACCTGGCTGATCGTCGAGTAGGCCAGGCGCTTCTTGATTTCGCGCTGCTGCAGGGCCTTGACGGAGCCGTAGAGAATAGTCGCCGCCGCAAGTGCCATCAGTGGCAGGCTCAAGCCCAGCGCCTGCATGGGCTCTATGCCATAGACGTCGTAGACCACCCGCATTATGCCAAAGGCCCCGGCCTTGACCACCGCCACCGCATGCAGCAAGGCGCTGACCGGTGCCGGTGCGACCATGGCCTGGGGCAGCCAGCCGTGCAGTGGCAGCAGCGCCGCCTTGACGCCCAGCCCGGCAATGATCAGCCCGAAGGCCAGCATCAGGCTGGCATCGTGCTGCTGCAGCAGCGGCTTGAGATAACCGCCGGCGACAAAGTCCGGGCTGCCGGTCAGGCTGTGCAGCAGCGCGACACCCATCAACAGCAGGGCACCGCCACTGAGGGTGTAGCTCAGATAGACGCGTCCGGCACGCAGGGCCTGTGCGGTGCCGCGGTGGACCACCAGCGGAAAGGTCGCCAGGGTCAATAGTTCGTAGAACAGCAGAAAGGTCACCAGGTTGCCGGCCAGGGCCACGCCGACGGTGGCGCTGACGCACAGGCTGAAGTAGCCAAAGAAGCGTGAGCGCAGGGGCGAATCTTCCAGGTAGCCGATGGCGTAAACGGTGGTCGCCAGCCAGAGCACGGATGACAGGGCAATGAACTGCAGCGACAGCGCATCGCCCTGCAGCACCAGCCCGCCACCGGGCAGGAAGGGCAGGCTGAAACGGAACTCCAGGCCCTGACTGACGCCCACCAGCATCAAGGCCACCAGTCCGAGTTTGAGCAGCGCCGCGGCCAGGTTCAGGCTCACGCGCAGGCGTACCTGATCCTCGCGCAGGGCGAAGATGACCAGCCCCGGGAGCAACGAGCTGAGCACGATGATCAGCGGTAACAGGTTGGTCCAGGACAGGCTCACAATCCGACCTCGGTAAACCAGCGGATCAAGGGCTCACTCAGCAGCGCCATGGCCCAGACCAGCAGCGCAGGCAGCATGGCCAGCCATTGGGCAAAGGCGTCCGGATCATAATCCGGCGGGGTCGGGTCGGCACGGTCAAAGGCGATGGCCACTACCCGGAACACATAGGCGGCACTGGCCAGGGTGCCGAGCAGTATGCCGAAGGCCCAGGGCCAGTTGGCCGGTTCGCTGAACAGCGGTTGCAGCAGTACCCATTTGGCAACAAAGCCGCCGCTGGGTGGCAAGCCGATCAGGCTGCCACCGGCCACCGTAAAGGCGAACATGGCCAACGGCATGGTCTGACTGGCGCCCTTGAGCGAACTGACGCGCTTGCTCCCGAGCGTCGCCTGCATCTCGCCGGCAGCGAGGAACATGCTGACCTTGGCCAGTCCGTGAGCCAGTACAAACAACCATAAGGCGGTGGCGAGTTCGCTCTGCTGCCAGTGCAGCAACAGACCCAGGGCGAGTAACGCGTAGCCCAGTTGCGCGACGGTGGAGTAGGCCACCAGCACCTTCAGCCAGGGCGTGCGCAAGGCCGCCCAGCCACCGGCCAGCAGCGCAGCGATGCCGGCCAGCGCAAACAGCAGACCGGCCTGCTGGGCAAACTCCACCGGGGCAATGCGGCTCCACAGGAACCAGAGAATAAACAGCGGCCCCTTGACCACCAGCGACGACAGCAGCGCGCTGACCGCCGTGGGGGCGGCGGCGTGGGCCGCAGGAAGCCACAGATGCAGCGGCCAGAAGGCGGCCTTGAGCATCAGCCCCAGGGTCATCACCACCAGCGCCACCCGGGTCGTCAGGGTGTCGCCGGTCAGCTCCGCGAGCAGCGCAATATCCAGCACCCCGTATTCGCCATACAGCAATGCCACGCCGAGCAAATAACACAAGGAGGCCGCCAGCGAGAGCAACAGATACTGCAGCGCTGGCGCATGCGCCTTGCGCCCGGAGAGTATGACCATGGCCACCGCGACCAGGCCGAGCAGCTCCAGGGTGACGTACCAGTTGAACAGATCGCGGGACAACCATAGTGCGGCCAGGCTGGCTTGCAGCAGGCAGGACAGCGGCCAGAAATCGGTGTCGCGGGTCTGACTATGGCGGCTGCGCTCGGCATACACCGCGACCAACAAATGAATCAGCGCAGTGAACACCAGCAGTACCGCCGTCAGTGGGCTGAGCTCAAAGCGAATACCCAGCGGCGTGTCCCAGCCGCCCAAGGCCAGTTGCTGGCTGCCCTGCTCAACCACCGAATGCAGCGCGAACCCAGCGGCCGTCAGGCTCAGCGTATTGGCCACAATCACCAGTCCGCCGGCTCGTGAACGCAGCAGTAACAGCAGCATGCTGGTGGTCAGCGGGATCAGCAGGCTGAGCAGGGCAAAATTCATCGGCGCTTCTGCTCAGGGCGGTCGGCGCTGGCGGTGGCCAGCCGCAAGGCAAAGGCCGTGGCGCTAGCCGCCACTACCAGACCGGTCACCACCAGCGCCTGCAACACGGGGTCAATCGGTTGTACGCGGCTGGCGAGTGCGACCATGACCATGAACACGCCGCTGCCCATCACGTTGACCGCGATGATGCGCCGTAGCGCATGGCGCTGCCCGAGCAAGCCGTGCAGGCCCACTAGCCACAGCGCGACCCCGGTGAGCAGATAGAGCAACAGGCTGCTCATGCGGCCAATTCCTCGGTGTCACCGATGACCAGCAGCGTCAGGGCGGCGGCGATGGACAGGGTCGCGGCGATTTCGATCAGCAGAATCAGGCCACCACTCCAGGCGACCGGGTACACCAGCCAACCTTCGCCCAGCCAGGCGCTGGCCGCCGCGACCAGGCTGAACAGCGCTACGCCCAGTAGTACCAGTGCGCGTAACGGCCACTGCTGCCAGCCCACCCGGGGTAGTATGCCAGCCAGCCGCAGTATCACCGCCCCGGCAGCCAGAACGGCGCCGGCCTGAAAGGCCCCGCCGGGCGCATGGCTGCCGCGCCAGAGCAGGTAACCGCCGACCATTACCGCCAGCGGTGCCAGTACCCTGCTCCAGGCGCTGAGCAGCGGCCAGGCGAGCGGTAGTGCGCGTGCGCGCGGGCGTAACTGGCGCACCCCCAGCAGTGCCAGCAGCAGCACGACCAGCTCCAGCAGGGTGTCCCAGGCGCGGAAGTTCAGCAGCACCGCCGTCACCGGATGGCTGACGCCACTGGTCTCCAGGGCCAACATCACCTGGCCTGGTAGCGGCGAGGTGGCCTCCGGCAAAGGCAACACCGCCTGCCCGAGCAATAGCAGCAGCATACAGCCCAGCACCAGGCTGGCCGCGCGCTGCACGGGCCGCGCCGGCTGTGCTGGTGCGGCTGCGCTGCGGTCCAGGGCACCCAGCAGCATCACGCCAAGCAGTCCGGCGCCGATCGCCGCTTCCGCCAGCGCCAGATCCATCGCGCCCAACCGGGCCCAGGTCAGCGCCAGCATCAGTCCAAACACGATAAACAGCACTACGGCGGTATACAGCCTGGGCGTGTGGATCGCGGCTACCGCCAGCCCGAGCAGGAGCATGATCAGGCTCAGATCAAACGCCAGGTCAGGGCTGATCATGCGGCTCCTGATGCTCGGCGTCATCGATTTCACGCTGGTAGCGGGCCAGCAACTGGCAGGCCGTGGCCCCCGAGGCCATTACCAGCAGCCAGATCAGCAGCATCAACAGCGCGGGCTGCCAACCGCCACTGCGCAGCCCCAAGCCAATAGCCAGCAATCCGAGCCCCAGGGTGTCGGCCTTGGTCAGCGCATGCAGGCGGCTGTAAATGTCAGGAAAGCGCAGCACGCCCAGGGTGCCGGCGATGAAAAAGAACATGCCGCCGAGCAAAAACGGCCAGCTCAGCCACGTCAGCCATTCAGTCATGGCGCCTCCGCAGCAACTGCACGAGGGCCGCGCACACTACCGCCGCCAGCAGCGCCAGTACCAGTGCCGCGTCCAGCAACGCTGGCTGATGCTGGGCCTGCGCCAGCAGCATCAGAATAGCGGCGCCACTGGTGCCAAACAGTTGCACCGCCATCAGCCGGTCGGCGCGGGTCGGCCCGCGCCACACGCGCCACAATCCGGCCCCGACGCTGAGCAGCAGTGCGCAGGCCAGCCAGATCATGGGCGCGACTCCTTGAGCAGCCGCTCGAGGTGGTGTTCCAGCCGTTGCACCGTGCTGCCCCAGTCCTGGCGATGGTCGAGCGCATGGATGAACAGCGTCTGACCCTGGAAGTGCGAGGCGAAGGTTCCGGGCAGCAGCCCGACCATGGCGGAGAGCAGCAGCTGCACGCGCGGCTCTTCACTGGTCATGGCATAGCGCAGCCAGCGCGGCGCGATGGGCAACTGCGGATGCCAGGCGCGGCGCGCCACATCCCAGCCGCCAAGAGCCAGCTCGGTAAGGAAAAAGCCGAGAAAGGCTGGCAGGTAGTGCAGATGCACCGGCCCGACCTGAAGCCTGACCTGCTGGCTGGCCCAGACTGCCAGCAGGGCCAGAGGTACACCGAACGCCCAGCCGCCGTTGTTACTCAGCAGTGCCCACAGCGCCAGCCAGATGCCCAGGTTCAGTGCCAGACCCGCCCACGTGCCGCTGCGCGGCTGCCGGCGTTGCGGGGAAGGTGATTGGCGGCGCGAAACTGGGGGCACGGGTACTCCTGAGGTGGTTGGCTCCTTATGATAAGAGAAGCGTGGTCCCGGCTCAAATCGCTGAAGACTGCCGGTTGAGACCGTGCAACTTGGGTAAAAGTCCCTCGCTGTTCTGTTGCTGCCGTGCGCGGCGGTTTTTTACAGCCTCAATGTGTTCAGTTGCTCACGAATGGCATCGGTCAGCGGCGCCGGACGGCCGCTGGCCTGATCAATCACCACCATCACACTGTTGGCCACTGCCTGCAGTCCATGTTCACTGGTGGCGGCGCCGGTAAAGACAAACGAGGTGTTGCCCATCCGGCTGATGCCCGAACCCAGCTCAACTGGCTGCCAGCCGGCGCGGTAGTGCTCGAAGCTGATATCTGCCGCCGCAATCAGGATGCCCAGACCGCCCAGGTCCAAGCCGCGGATGGCGCCGAAGCGCGCCTGTTCCATATAGCGCGCCAGCGCCGCTTCACTGCGCTGGCTGTCGGCGTCCAGATCGGCATACCGGCAACTGAGCTGCTGGCGCATCGGCCACTGGGCAGTCGCCCGCGCCAGCTCCAGGTAATCTGCGGCTGGCAGCGGCGCGGCGTTGCCGGTGGCGGCACTATGCAACGGCTCGCGGACATCCTCCGGCAGATCGACCCGCTGGCCCTCGAGGAAGGCACCCATCAGGCACTCCTGGGTACCGACCAATTGGCCGTTCTGCGACAGCTCGCTGCGTATCCGGTAGCTGTCCCGCGCGCAACTGAGTATCTGCACCCGAGCCGTCACGTCGCTGCCATACCAGGTGACTTGCTGATATTGGGTGATGCTGCGCAAGGGGCGCAACCGGACCGCATCGGAAAACCAGGCATCGGCGCCAAAGCGATCGATGTGCGCCAGCATGCGTGCTTCCTGGTGCAGCTGATAAATGCGCGAATTGTTCACGTGGCGCCAGGTATCCAGATCGGTATAGCGCGGAGTGATGGCGCACTCAAAGGCGGCAGTGTTCGTTGGTGTGAGGTCAGACATGGGTTCGGGACATCCTCAATCGGGTCTGCAGAGCATTGAATTAGCGTTCACGCATGATCAATAGTTCGGCAGCGCGAAGCAACCGGGACGCGGCTGTATAGATACGCCAAATGCAGCTTCATGTCAGCGTGGCTTGCGGCCAGCCAGCCAGCCCGGCATGCTCGGGTTTGGGCCGCAGCAGGCGGCCACAGGGGAGACCGTGATGAGTGACCAAGCCCGTAGCGTGACCGAAGCCATGTTGTCCCGGCGTTCAGTGCGCGCCTTTACCCCGCAGCCGGTCAGTGGCGAGTGTATTCGCCGGCTGCTCACTGCTGCTGCCCGCGCGCCCTCGGGCGGCAATCTGCAGCCCTGGCAGCTGTTTGTGGTCGGTGGCGCGGAGCTGGTGCGCCTCAAGGGCATTATGCGCGAGCGGGTGCAACAGGCCCCGCGGGGTGACGCGCCGGAGTACACGGTGTATCCCGAGGAGCTGGTAGCGCCTTACCGCGATTACCGGTTTCAGCTCGGCGAGGACCTGTACGCCGAGCTGGGTATTCCCCGTGAAGACAAGGCCGGGCGCCTGGCGTGGTTTGCGCAGAATTACCAGTTCTTCGATGCGCCCTTGGCGCTGTTCTGTTACGTCGATCGACGCATGGGGCCGCCGCAGTGGTCGGATCTCGGCATGTTTCTGCAAAGCCTGATGTTGCTGCTGCGCGAGGAGGGCTTGCACTCCTGCGCGCAGGAGTGCTGGTCGTTGTATCACCGCACCCTGGCCGAGTTTCTCGCGCCGCCGGCGGAGCTGATGCTGTTTGCCGGCATGTCGATAGGCTATGAAGACACCCGCGCGGCGGCCAACCGCTTACGCAGTCGGCGGGCGCCGTTGGATGACTTTGCCCAGTTTCGCGGTATCTGAGACGCCGCCAGGCTAGAAACAACCGCGAGCTTACAGCGAGAAAAAGCTGGCGCGCTGTTTTAAGTGATCAGCCAGCTTGGCCAGCACTCGGCTCGAGGAGGCCGCCTGGTTGGAACCGGCCGAGGTGGCCAGGCGGTGGCTATTTGATCGTTATGCCGTGAGTCGTCGGCTCCGATGTCAGCTGCTGCAGAGCTGTCTGGTTCATCCGTGCGGCATGCTGGTCATGTTTCCTTACGAAGCGGCCCTTGCCGGTCTGAACCAAGCCGCTCAGTATCAGCGAAATTGTCTTGAAGCCTGCTAATGTCAACACCTCCCGCTCGACCACCTTCGGTGTCTTCCGTGCGGCGCTTTTTGCGCCTGGGTAGTACCGCCGTGCGCATTGGCGGCGGTGTGCTGGGGCAGCGGCTACTGCGGCGGCAATCGGCGACGGACTGGCAACCGGTGGGTGATCTGCTGGCTCAGGTGCTGGGTGATATGAAGGGGCCGGTGTTGAAGCTCGGGCAGATGGCTTCGCAGTGGCAAGGCGTGCTGCCCGAGCCGGTGACTGCAGCGTTGGCAAGCCTGCAGAATCGGGTGCCGGCACTGCCCTTCGCGCATTTGCAGGCCCATCTGCAGCGGGTCTATGGGCCTGACCTTGGGCAGTTCTTTCGACATATCGACGAGCAGCCCTTCGCTGCAGCCTCATTGGGCCAGGTGCATCGCGCGGTAGGGCTGGATGGCGAAGCGCTGGTGCTCAAGGTGCAATATCCGCAGATCGCCGCGATTTGCGCGGCAGATTTGCGCCAGATACGCCGTTTGTTGCCCTTGGGTCGCCTGTTGGGCGCGCCCGCCGCGCAACTCGAAGGCGTTTACCAGGAGCTGGCGAGCACCATCGCCAGGGAGCTGGACTACGCCGCAGAAATGCGTTGCCTGCAGCGCCACTACCAGCACTTTGCGGATTGGCCCGGTGTACGCGTTCCCGAGCCACGCGAGGCGCTCTGCCGCGAGGGTGTCTTGGTGCTCAGCGAAGAGCCAGGGCGGCCTTTTGCTGAGGTGGCACAGGCCTCCAGCGCAGTGCGCGAGCGCCTGGGATTGACCCTGGTACGCTGGTTGCTCAGCCAGGCGTTTGAGCTGCGTGAAGTGCATGCGGATCCGCATCCGGGCAACTTTGCCTTCACCCCGGACGGTCAACTGGTGGTCTATGATCTGGGCTGTACGGCGCAGCTCAGCACGCCGGTGCTGGCGGCCTATGTACAATCCTTTCGGGCGCTGCAATCGGGCAATGCCGAAGCGCTGGAACGGGGTTTTCAGGC
Organism: Halopseudomonas sp.; assembly: GCA_046496585.1. Classification (GTDB taxonomy): domain Bacteria; phylum Pseudomonadota; class Gammaproteobacteria; order Pseudomonadales; family Pseudomonadaceae; genus Halopseudomonas. Next base: position 256 of record JAWOGT010000302.1, on the reverse strand, counting down.
ATTAGGCGCACGGCAGAACCGCTCGGCGGTGCCATGGCCGCTGTACCGGCAATTGCAGTCGATCCTCAGCCCGCTGTTGCAGCTCGGCGCGGAGTGGGATTTTGCCGCAGTGCAGGTCCATCAGCAGGCTCAGCAGTTGATTCCCCAGGTAATGGAGGCGCTGGGGAGTCTGCAGCCAGCGCCGGCCACGCTACTGTCTTTGGTCGAAATCTGCACGATCCATGACACAAAGCCGATGAACAAGCCGACGGCAAAC
>JAWOGT010000285.1:0-6838 GCA_046496585.1 Halopseudomonas sp. | reverse complement strand
ATCCGCTCGCGCGCCTGGGCAATCAACTCCCACAACCCCGCCTGCAACGCTGGCCGCCCCGCGGCGAAGGACAAGCCACGCTGGGCCATTTGTTCGGCTTGGGCGGCATTACCCTGGGCCAGCCGCACTTGTGCCAGGCGGTAAAAAACCTGGGGCTCACGCGGCGCGATGCGCATGGCACGTTCCAGACTCGAGGAAGCGCCACCCAGATCGCCACGCGACTCCTGGTCACGCGATACCGTCAGCAGTGCCAGGACCGGACCATCAAGCTGCTCGTCCTGCTGCAGCCCGCCGCTCTGCGGTGCAGCAGCGGCAGGAGCGGCAGAACCGCCTTGTTGCAACGCCGGTTGCGCGTCCACCGGGAAGGACTGGATCGGACGCGAGCCGCCATCCTGATCCGGTATCATCACCACCACGCCGCCACCGTCATCGATAACCTGCGGCTGTTGCTGCGCGGGCTGCATGCCCGCTCCCGACTGCATATCCTCGTTGGATACACCCCGTCCCGAATCCACTACCGGGATATTGCCGCCGCCGGAGGCACAACCGGCCAGCAGCAGTATCAAGCCGACCAGCAGCCCCATCTTGTTCATCGTCATCATTCCATCCTCTTGCTTCATTGCAGCCAGCCCCGAATCGTATCCAACACCTTGTTGGCGCCTTTTTTCAGGCCTTCTGTATCAATCAATACTTCGCAACCGGGGCCCGGCAGTGGCGCGTAGCCGGATCGGAATGGCGCCTGGATCGCACCCGCACAGCTCTGATCGCTACCCAGCCCGCTGGTCTCATCGATCCAGGCCAGGGTAATACCGCCAGGAGGCACGGTGGACAGGCTGCGCGGATGAGCCTGCCCCATAAAGGCGCTCCACACTTGCAAAGCACCTGAAGCACCAGTCAATCGCGTAGGTCCATTATCATCCCTGCCCAGCCAGCTGACCGCAACCAGATCATCGGAAAAACCGGCAAACCAACTGTCGCGCAGGTCATTGGTAGTCCCCGTCTTACCAGCCAGGCGCACGCTCGAGGGCACCTGATTGTAGGCGGAACGACCGGTACCCTGGGCCATCACCCGCGACATGCCTTCCTGCAGCAAATACACCGTGGCCGGATCGAAACGCTGCTGCGTCTCGAACGGATACGGCCGCAATGGCTCACCCTGGGAGTCCAGTACGTTGCGAATCGCCCTGAGCGGGGTACTGTATCCACCGGTGGCAATGGTCTGGAACATATCCGTCACCTGCATCGGCGTCATCGCACCCGAGCCCAGCAACATGGCCGGCAAGGGACGCCAGCCATGATTGACGCCCAGACGCTCAACGGTTTTCAGCACCTCTGGCACGCCTACATCCATACCCACGCGCACCGCAGCCTGGTTATAAGAATTGGCCAGCGCCTTGTGCAATGGCACCCAGCCATGGCTGGTACGGTCATAGTTCTGCGGGGTCCAGGTCTTCCCTGGCTCGGCTTGCAGTGTCATCGGGGCGTCTTCGACCAGGGTCGTCAATGCATATTGCTGGGGCTTTTCCAGTGCGGCCAGGTAGATGGCCGGCTTGATCAGCGAGCCTATGGGCCGCGACGCATCCAGCGCACGATTGAAACCGGAATAACGCGGGTCGCTACCGCCCACCAGCGCCAGCACTTCGCCCGCCTGTGCACTGGTCACCACCATGGCCGCCTCGATGGGAATATCCCCTTCAGCCGGACCAAGCCGTTTAACCGTCTCCTGCACCGCCTTTTCCGCCTTGTTCTGCAATAGCGGATCAAAGCTGGTGAAGATCCGCAAGCCCTCGCTGGTCAGATCCTCGTCGCGGTAATCTTCCTTGAGCTGACGTTTGACCAGATCCATAAAGGCCGGATAGCTGGTGTCTGCCATGCTGCCACGTACCGACACATCCAGATCACGCTGCTGCGCCTCCTCGGCCATCGCTTGGCTGATCATGCCCTGCTCCGCCAGCATGCCGATCACCAGATCGCGACGCGCTTTAGCGCGTTCGCTTTGCCGGCGCGGATTGTAGTAGGAAGGCCCCTTGACCATGGCTACCAGCAAGGCGACCTGGTGCAGCTGCAATTCGTGTAGCGGCTGGGCAAAATAATACTGGCTGGCCAGGCCGAAACCGTGCACGGCGCGACGCCCATCCTGGCCGAGAAAGACCTCGTTAAGGTAAGCCTCCAGAATCTCTTCCTTGGGGTAATGCACTTCGAGCAGTATGGCCATGATGGCTTCTGTGCCCTTGCGCACCAGGCTGCGCTCACTGGTGAGATAAAAGTTCTTCACCAATTGCTGGGTCAGCGTGCTGCCGCCCTGGACCACGCCCCCCGCGACCGCATTGACGTACATGGCTCGCATGATGCCCTTGGGGGAGACCCCAAAGTGCTGAAAGTAATCGCGATCTTCCGTGGCAATCAGCGCCTCGACCAGATACGGCGGGGTCTGGTCCAGCCGCACCAGAATACGATCTTCGTTATGCGCCGGATAAATACCCCCGATCAGCAGCGGCTCCATGCGCGCCATTACCGGATTGTTACTCCCGGACAGGGCTGCCACCTGCTGCCCGCTAAAGCGCACATTCAGGCGCTGCGAAGGCTCAGTTCCTTCAAAGAACTGGAACCCACGGGTATGCACATCCACCTGGCTGGCGGAGGCCGCCATCTGCCCCGGCTGGCGGACCGCCGATGCAGTGCGATAGCCCAGCGCCGACAGCTCGGTAATAAAATCATCGCGGCTCAATTGTTGCCCGACATACAGCTCCAGGGGCCTGGCAAACACCTTCGCCGGTACCGCCCAACGCTTGCCGGAAAACTTTTCCTGCACCACCGCATCCAGGTAGATCGTCAGACCCGCCAACAACACCAATCCAACCAGAGCCAGCTTGATCATCAGGCCCGACCAACGACGCCAGAAACCCTGCTTTTTGCTTGCCTTGCGTTTTCTAGCCATATGTCCCTACACCGTAACTTTCATCATTACCCTGGCCGCAACCAGCATGGAACCACCGACGCATCCAGTGAATTGAAACTGCTTCAAGGTTGGCCTCTGCTCCACCAACCCGCATAATGCCTCCTTTGCCTGTCAAAGCAAGGATATACCGTGAGCCAGACACTGCTGAAAGCGCTGCAGAACCCCGACCTCTATGATCATCCCGTCAGTGGTTTTACCCTGATGGAAACGCATATTTCCTGGATACTGCTGACCGGCGACTTCGTCTACAAGATCAAGAAACCGGTCAACTTCGGCTTTCTTGACTATTCAAGCCTCGACCAGCGCAAGCACTTCTGTGAAGAGGAGGTACGCCTGAATCGCCGGCTAGCGCCTGACCTGTACCTGGGCGTGGTTGCCGTGCATGGCACTGAGACATCACCTAGCCTGGAGAGTGACGGACCGGTTATCGAATATATGGTCAAGACCCGGCAGTTCCAGCAACAGGATCTGCTCGGCAATCTGCAGCGCGCCGGCGCCTTGACGTCTGAGCATATCGACAGCCTGGCCAGCAAGCTGGCCAGCTTTCACCAGCACATTGACCCTGCGCCATTGCCTAGCCCGTGGGGCGAGCCAGACAACTTGCATGCCCCCGTGGCCGACAATTTCAGCGACATTCGCCCCCTGCTCAGCGATGCCAGCGATCTGGCGCAACTCGATCAGCTGGAACAGTGGGCGCATACTACCTTCCAACGCCTGATTCCCCAACTGGCACAACGCAAAGCTGAAGGTTTCGTCCGCGAGTGTCACGGCGATATCTACCTGGACAACGTCACCCTGATCGACGGTCAGGTGACCCTGTTCGACGGTATCGAGTTCAATGAAGCCTTCCGCTGGATCGATGTCATGAGCGACGTGGCCTTTATGGTCATGGATCTGGAAGATCGTGGTCTGACCCAGCTGGCCCAGCGCTTTCTCAACGCCTATCTGGAGCAGACCGGCGATTATGCCGGCCTGGCGTTGCTCGACTATTACAAAGCCTATCGCGCGATGGTACGCGCCAAGGTCGCCCTGCTGCGCCTGACCCAGGAGGGCGTCAGCGCTACGGAACGCCAGGAGGTCCTGGCCCGCTACCACAGCTACGCTCACCTGGCTGAACGCTACACCCGGGTACCCCTACGCTTCGGGATACTCACCCACGGCATTTCCGGCTCGGGCAAAAGCACCGTTGCATTACAACTGGTCGAGAAGCTCGGCGCCATCCGCATCCGTTCCGACGTGGAGCGCAAACGGCTGTTCGGCAGCGCCGGCAGCGGTGAATTGGATGCAGGCCTGTACGCACCCGAGCGTAGCGACAAGACCTATGCCCGGCTAGCCAGCCTGGCCGGCCAGATTCTGGCTGCCGGTTACCCCGTCGTGGTCGATGCGACCAACCTGAAACTGACCCAGCGCACACTCCTGCGTCAGGCCGTCGAGGATCAGGGCACACCCTGCCTGATCCTGCAATGCAGTGCACCGCTGGACACCATTGAAGCCTGGATGGATAAACGTCGCGAAGCCGGTCGCGATCCGTCTGACGCCGATATCAGCATCGCCCGCCAACAGCAGCAACAGGCCGAGACACTGACCGCAGAAGAGCGGGCCATCAGCCTTCAGGTGGCCACAGACAGCACCGAGAGCATGGCCAACCTGATCAGCCAATTGCGCCAACGTTTCTAAGCAGCAAGCCCCCGGCTGTACGTGCAGCCCGGGGCACACTACACTCGTTCCAGGGAACCAATAAAAACAAGCCCGGACCAGCCTATGCGCACAACATCACCGACACCCCTCGGCAGCTCCTTGTCTGACTCTTCATGCCTGCCCATCCATGGCGGCTTACCCATGCCCCCCGGCGTTGCTCAGCCAGCACCGGAGGACGTCCGTAATGAACAATGACGAACTGCTGACCCTGCGTAATCTGGGGAAAACATCAGCCCAATGGCTGCATGCTACCGGCATACACAATCGCGACGATTTACGCCACCTGGGTCCCGTGGGGGCCTACTGCGCGGTCAAAGCGCGGGGCTTCAAGGCGTCAAAATCACTGCTGTTCGCGATTGCCGGCGCACTGCAAGACGTGCATTGGAGCGAACTTGATCCCCAATACAAGCAACAGCTGCTCGACCAGCTCGAACAGCAGACGCCCTGATTCACCGCGGAACAAAGGCGACCCAGCGCACATTGCGGTAGTAGACCGCTTGCCTGCCGTCAGCCGGCATTTTATGTTGGTATTGTCCGGGTGCACTACAGTATCTTATCGCCTAGCCTCTGAGTTCGCCGGGTGCCTGGCACACCGTAGCTCACACCCCGGCAGGGTGGGAAAAACATAAAAGGAATTCGTCTATGTACCTTATCGGTGACCAGCCTCCCTACGCGGAAAAACTGATCAATGCATTACAGCGCATTCCCGAGCAGTTGCTCGACGGGCTGCCCCCCTGCGGCCAGCCTATCGAGCTGGATGCCGTGGAAGATCTGTTCGAGCACATCGGCAACAATCGCATTTACTTGCTGCAAAGCGGTTTATTGCATGCCGAAATAGAAGACAAACCGATTTTCTATGTCCAGGAAGGCGATCTGATTGGCCTGCGCCAGGGCCTCAATACCGCTCCCTGCACTTACAAGAGCGCAGAGCCGCTGGTGCTGCTGCCCTTTGATCGCGAAGCCCTGTTCAAGCATATCCATGCCAGCAGCCAACGCCAGGAGCAATTCACCCAGTATATACTTGGCCAGGCAGCGCTGATGTCTGATGCGCTGGCGCATAGCCGTCCACCGGAAGTCCGTCCGGTAACCGGCTTCCAGCACTTCCCCGCGGGCGCAGAACTGATTCGCCAGGGTGATGATGCCGATCACGTCTTCATCATCACCGAAGGACACGCTGAAGCCTTCGTCGAAGGCATCAAGGTCGGCGACGTACAAAAAGACGAAATCTTCGGCGCGATGGCCTTGTTTACCCGGGAAAAACGCTCGGCCACCGTCACCGCCAGCGCACCCACTACAGTGATGATGATTCCCAAGGAACAGTTCCTGGCGTTGATGCAAAGCAACCCGCGTATCGCCCACAGCCTGATCGAAAGCATGGCCAGACGCATCGACCTGATGAACAAGGAATTGACCCACTACAAACAGGCTGCACGATAAGGTGCATTAGCCCTTGACGTGAGAATGAGAATCTATATCATTATCAATAAGTCGTCGCGAGATGACTTGTTGCTAACCGCTTGCTCCAAGCGGTTATCTCCTCATCAGGCTAATCACGGATTAGGCCCGCTCTCTGAGCGGGCCATTTTTTTGCCTGTTGCCGCGCGGGTTCGCGCAACCTCTGCGCCACTATCCAGTCAGTTCAGATAGCCTGAATGTCCGCTTCACTCCCAGCCGGCACAATAATCCTGTGCCGGCAACGCGGCAGTAACCCAGACCAGGTCGGCCTGCGCGCCCGCTGGCAAGGGCTTGCCCGCCTCGACCATGATCAGCGTCACTGGCGGCTCGAGCATGTGTGTTGGCCAGTGCAGCGCCAGCCCCAGATCCTTGCGAGCATGCACGCTGCCGACCAGTATCAGTGCGGGCGCGGGCGCCGCGGCAAGCACCTGCGCCATGCGCTGATCGCGGCGCTGCTGCACTGCCAGCATGGCCGGGTAGCGCTCCTGGGGCAGTCGATCACAATGGGACTGGGCGATCAGCTCGTATAATGCCTCGCGTGCTTGTTTGGCATAGACATCACTCAGCGCCGGTGGCTGCTGATACACCGCGCGTATCTGTGTATCACTCAGGTTGGCAGCACGCAGCGCACCGGCGTTACTTAACGCCCAGCGCACGATGGGCCCGTACATGGCCCAATCCCAGCCTTCGGACCAGCGCAACTGGGCAATCAACGCCGGATCATCG
>JAWOGT010000282.1:0-13142 GCA_046496585.1 Halopseudomonas sp. | reverse complement strand
ACTGACCATTGCGGTTTTTCAACGCCCTTGCGTGGCTCTATCGATAGTTTGTAGTTACCCCAGGAAGGGCCTGCCGCCCAGTACGTCATGGGTATGCAGTTGTCCTGCAAGTAGACCAACAGATTATCCATTGCCTCCAGCCAACGCTTGTCATTTCCCGGAACACCGAACTCGCCAATATGCCCGCGTTTTCCGTGTTCTTTCAGCCAGCCAACAAACGGCTCGACGCGTCTGACACCGATCATCGGATCGAAATCTTTCCCGGGCCCTTTTTTGTAACTGCCACTGGCATTCGGATCAATATACACATGGGCGGAGAAGATCAGGTTGTCAGCAGGGTCATCCAGTGCCAACAGGGCGTCGGCATAGCGCGGCCAGCGCGCGGCGCTGGACCAGGACGTCCCTTCGATCAGTAACGGCCGGCGCATATCATGCTCGCGAATGCCGTCAATACCCGCCTGCGCGGCTGGCGGCCATTTGTCATCGGCACCATAGGGTTCATTCATGATGTCGTAGGCATACAGCGCCGGATGATCGTGCCAGCGCTCGGCTATGCGTGACATCAGATCGCGGTAGGCCGAAATCGGCGTCTCTTTAGTGCCGATCACCTTCCCCTTGTAGCGCGCATAGTTGTGCACATCCAGAATGATCTTCATATCATTTTCGTCGGCCTGGTCGAGCATCCTGTCGACCAGATTGCTGTACACCGGATCCAGTTCCTCGTTCAAGCGGCCCTGCAAGCGCTCCCATTTCAGCGGGAAGCGCACCATTTTGACGCCTTTATCACGCCATTCGGCGAAATAGCCCTCCGGCGGGAAGAAAAAATGTGTGCCATGCTTACCGGGAATCTGGCCACTGGAAAACTCGGCTCCCGCCACATTCAATCCCACCAATTCAACCTGTCCCTGAGCTTGCACCTGTGATGTAGACCAACACAGCGCTAGCACGCAACCCAGTCCTGTGGCTAAACACCTTGCCTTTTTTATCATGATCTTTCCTTTTAATAACGGGCCCTCCAAAATTTAGCGGTAGGCCCGTCGCATTGGCTCCAGTCTTCGGTCTACGTTCAAGGTTATTTGTGAAAATTGCGCGGTAAGCGTTGTGGAATCACACCTTGATAGCTGGATCCCAGTTGTGTGGCACTAGCCCTTCGTTGGCGTTGTTCCACTGCGTTAGCACATCTTTCAGGTGGGCATAGGGATAGTGCCATTCAGCTTGGCTGATTGGATCAGGCTCATGATGGCGTCTGCGTGTTGGCCACTGCGCAACGATCCTGCGAGCAGCCAGTTGGACCTGACGCGCAGGGTCGGGTCTGGTTTTCCATCCGGTTGTTATCGATCGGAACGCGGCCGTCAGCGCTTCCTAGCGTTTTAGGCTGTAGTCCAATGCCCTGGCCGTGCCGGAGCCAACAGGCACTTTTGTTCAGTGGGCGAGCATCCATTGAAGCAAGGCATTTGCTAGTGGGCGGGCTTTGGCTGCCCGGGTGGCCTGCCGTTTATCCGGCGGTAAGTCATTGGTTTGCTGCTCGACCTCGTAGAGATGCTTGATTTACTCAAGGGACTGGGTAGCCAAGGTGCTCTGGTTGGCCTGGTGCAGGTCATAGAACTTGCGGCGGGCATGCGCCATACAGCCGATTACCACAATGCCCTTACCGAACCCGGCTTTGTAGCCAGAGAAATGGTCACAGACCAGCTTGCCTTGCCAGTCACCCAAGAAGGCTCGGGCCTGTTCGCCGGCAGGGCTCGGAGAAAATTCGTACACTGTTGCTTCCAGGTCGTTGAACCCGGTGCTGCAATAGGCCCACACATAGGCTTTGTGGGTTTTCTTCTTGCCCGGCGCCAACATGCTGACCGGAGTCTCATCGGCATGTAGCACCGGATGTGCCAGTAACTCGCTGCGCAGCGCATCCACTAGCGGTTGCAGCTGTACGCCGCAGGCGCCCACCCATTCGGCCAGGGTAGAGCGTGGGATTTCGAGACCAGCGCGACCGAAGATACGCTCTTGGCGGTACAGCGGCAGATGGTCGGCATACTTGGCGACCAGTACCTGAGCCAACAGCCCTGAAGTAGGGATGCCCTTGTCGATGATCTGTGCTGGAACGGGTGCCTGGATCAGGGTTTCACAGTTGTCGCAGGCCCACTTGCCGCGGATATGGCGCTCAACGCTGAACTCGCCAGGAACGTAGTCCAGCTTTTCACTGACGTCTTCGCCGATGCGCTTGAGCTGGCAGCCACAACGGCACTGCGTGTTGTCAGGCTCGTGGTGGATCAAGGTGCGGGGCAATTCAGGCGGCAGCGGGGTGCGCTTGGGTTGTTGCTTCGGCTTGGAGGTCTGGCCGTTAGCGGCCATCGCCTGCTCAAGCTCGACTTTAATGGCGGCCAGATCGCTGTCGACTAGCTCTTCCAGCAGCAAGCCTTGCAGCGCATTCGATTGCTCACTGCGCCGGGCATACTTGTGGCGCTTAAGGATAGCCAGTTCGAGCGTCAGCTTGTCATTCAGTGCATTGCTGTTCACCAGCGCCCGATCTTTAGCCGCCAGCGAGGCCATCAGCGGTCAAGGCGCGGAGTTGATCGGCGGAGAGCTGGTTGAGATCAGGCTGCTGGGTCATGGCAATAGTATGCCGACCCTGTGTCCGGCTCGGAATTCACCCTTCGGGTTATGGTCTCCAGCAGCAGAATATGATTACAACACTGAGATGATCCCGGCCTCACCAATACGTTGCCAAGGCAGTCCCTGAGCCAGGGCAACCAACTGCTCGTCTGTCAGGTTCACTCGGTCACCGCGCCAGGCTTCAGCCCAATGGAATATGCCCCGATTAAGGCGTCTGGCACATAACCAGATCCCCAGGCCATCGTGGATCAATACCTTCATCCGGTTGCCGCGCTTGTTGGCAAACAGGTACGCACAGTGTGGTCTGGCTGCACCGAAGACCTGGATAACACGTGCCAAGGCCGTATCCGGACCGGCGCGCATATCCAGCGGTTCAGTGGCGAGCCAGATTTCATCGATGCGGATCACCGCAACAGATCACGCAACAAGGCCGCGCACTGATGTGCTTGGTCGGCAGGCCAGTCCACGACAACAGCGCCACCGGCATGGGGGATCTCGATACGGATGTTGTTGCGCGGGTTAATGTGTGCAGTAGTCGACAGGGCTGGCAGGCTAACCGGAACGAACGTTGGCACTGAAGCGAGCGTGTTATCGGTTGGTCGCGACTCACTGATCCAGCGTCGCACCAGATTGGCGTTGAGGCCATTATCCAGGGCAATGCGTGAGACGGACGCACCCGGTTCATGGCAGGTGGCGACGATGCTGGCCTTGAAGTCTGGGGAATAGCGTCGGCGTATTTGGTAAAGCTTGATTACGCTTACGGTGCTCATATTAAGTGTCCACTAGAGTGGACACTATCCTGACGTCAGCTGTGCCAGGCTCAAGATGGGATTGTCGGTCGCTTACGCTGCTGTAGCTGGGCTGCACCGTATTACCATTGAGAAACTGATCGCCGAGCCAGGAAATTTTCTGGTGGACGAGTAACCGGTGTACGACTGGCTGAAGAACTGAGCCATTCGCGCTGCGCATAACGGTGTTTATGGTAAACGAGGAGATTTTGCCGCCATGGCCACCAGAACTTAAACATCGTCCTCAAGGCCGCCCAAGGAGACCTCCCTCGGTGACCTTGAGCAAGGCAAGTTTATCCAGACCGTTCTGGATTTTCTGATCGTCGCTGCCGCCGTTTTTATCGGAGTCAAACTGATCAACGGCCTCAAACGCAAAGAAGCCGTCCCCCCAGCCTGCCACCCGCGCCGACCCCGCAAGAAGTGTTGCTAACCGAGATCCGCAACTTGCTCAAGAACCTGCAAAACAAAGAGTAACCGCGCCCGGAAAAAACCAGAATGGCGTCCGCAGACGCCATCTCGATCACGGCTTGTCGATCACTGCCGCTCGGTTTGCTCAGCACAGCCAATGCACAGGGGTGTGGCCGGGTCGAAAGTGAGTCGGCCCAAGGCGATGGCTTCAGCGCATTGCACGCACCAACCATATTCATCGCCCTCAAGTCGCTTAAGGGCTGCCTGAATGCGCACCCGCGCGCGCTGACCGCGACCCCCGCGCGGCGTCGAGCATGGCCTGCTGCTGCAGCGCATCGATGCGCGAGATACGCCCGACCTTGCTCTGGTCCAGCTCTACCGCCAGGCCGCGGTTCTCATCGGGATTTTCCATACGCTGCAACTCGTCAAGACGGATCTGCAGTCGTCCGCGAAAATGCTGAAGATCCAGTGTCCGGGGCATGCCTAGACTCCTGTTTGAGCGGTGCGTGCTGCGAAGTGAAAGCGGCTTTAAGCACGACACGCTCCAGCTGCGGCCACAGGTTATGAATCGGCGATAGCGTCCGGTCGCGCATAGCCGCCTAGCACGCCTTCCTTGGACAGTACCCACTGCCACAACTGGATATCGCGAGCGCGAAAGGCCCCGGCACAGGACAGCAGGTAGTAGCGCCACATGCGATAGAAGCGCTCGCCGAGTTCAGCCTGAAAACGCGGCCAGGCCGCTTCGAAATTGGCGTGCCAGGCCATCAGGGTGGTGTCGTAGTCGGCGCTGAAATTGTGCAGGTCTTCGACCACGAACAATCCGCTCGCCGCATCGCCGATCTGGCCAATGGACGGCAAGTCGCCATTGGGAAAGATGTACCTATCGATCCAGGCATCCGGCGTAGAGTCCTGCTCATTCTTGCCGATGGTGTGCAGCAAAAACAAACCTTCGTCGGCCAGGCAACGGGCGGCCACTTCCATAAACTCTCGGTGATTTTTGCGTCCGACGTGCTCGAACATACCGATGCTGACAATGCAGTCGAACTGCTCATCGACCTCACGATAGTCCTGCAGGCGAAATTCCAGGGGCAGGCCCGCGTAGCGCTCTCGCGCCCAATCAGCCTGTTCCTTGGAGATGGTCATGCCGACACATTCAACGCCGTAGTGTTCAGCGGCATAGCCCATAAAGCTGCCCCAACCACAACCGATATCCAGCACGCGCATGCCGGGTTTGAGCTTGAGCTTGCGGCAGATCAGTTCGAGCTTGGCTTCCTGGGCTTCGGCCAGGGTGCTGGCATTCGCCCAGTAGCCGCAGGTATAGGCCATGCGCGGGTCGAGCATGGCGGCATAGAAATCATTGCCCAAATCGTAATGGGCTTCGCCCACTTGCCAGGCGCGCTTGCTGTTTTGCAAATTCATCAGGCGCGCGCGCAGGGCGTGGAAAACCAGTCTCCGCGGTTTGACGTGTTGATCGAGGTGGGCGCGCAGCAGGCGATTAAAAAACTCGTCCAGTTGCTCTGTTTCCCACGCGCCGTCCATGTACGCCTCGCCCAGCCCCAGGTTGCCCTGGGCCAAGGTGCGTTCCGGAACTTTGGGCGCTTTCAGGTGCATGTCCCAGGGACGGTTGCCGCCAATCTGGATATCGGCTTTAGCCAATAGATCCATGGTCAGTCGATGAATGCTCGAGCCTTGGGAGATGTAAGCCGGGACGGCTTGGGCTAGGGATGTGCTAGTCATGTGTAGGCCTTTTTATCTGCCTCACCGCATGCGTCCGTGCATGCCACTCAGGGAGGCAAGCTTAAATACGGGGCTGCACAGCGCAGCCCAATCATCATTCAAGAGTAGCCAGCCGCAGAGGACGCCTCTTCTATTTGTCGATCTTTGTCGTTGCTTACCGCTAGCGCAGCAGCAGCAATGGCACCGAGGTTTTGCGCAGCATATTGCTGGTCGTGCTGCCCACCAGAAACTGGCGGATTCGCGAATGGCCGTAGGCGCCCATGATCAGCAGGTCGATGCGCTGTTCCTGGATATAGTCCTGGATTACTCGCTCAACCTCGCCCGCGCGAACCAACACGGTGACGTTTAAACCGGCGTCCTGCAGCTGTTCCTTGGCCCAGTTCAACTGATCCCAGGCGTGGCTCGAATCGACCCCGACCATCAGCAGATGGCAATCCAGGCCTTTCAATAAAGGGCTGGTGGCAATCATCTTGATGCTCTTGTGGCCGGTCTCGCTGCCGTCATAGGCAATCAGAAAACGCTGCGGCTTGGTAAAGCCTACTGGGGTCAACAGAATGGGCCGTTGCAGGGTTCGAATAACACTTTCGACATGACTGCCAATGTGTTCGCTCAGTACTTCACTGGCTTCGCCATTACGGCCAATGACCAGCAGCCGAATTTCGTTCTCCAGGGCTTTCAGGCAGTCGACCAACTCGCCATGCCGCTGGCGTGTGTACGGATGGACGATACCGATCTGGTCGACTCGCTGCTTAGCTGCATCGAGTAAAAACTGGCCTTGCTCGCGGGCCAGTTTGCCGCGTTGCTCGTCCAGCGCGGCCAGTTCTTCGAGCAGGTTTTCGCGGCTGCCCAGGCCAATATTGCCGCTCAGATTACTGGGCGCCTGCGGATACTTATGCTCATCGAGCACATGCAAAAAGGTCAGCGGTGCAGCCAGGCGCACGCTGGCCCAGGCCGCGTAATCGCAGACGGTGGTTGCAGCCGCCGAGCCATCGATACAAGCCATGACATGCTTCATGTGTTCACTCCTCTTGGCCTTCTGTAATCTCTAATTAAGAAGGCGGGGATGGATAGATAGCGGCCAGCGTTCGGTTGAGCGTGGTCGCTGATTCCAGGCTGTTTAGTGGCCGCCCATCAGATCGTCGGCGGCGCCGGGTTTATCGTGCGTACCAAAGCGGTCGACGATGGTCGCGCTGGCTTCGTCCAGACCGCGCACCTCGACCTCGGTGCCTTCGCGGCGGAATTTGATCACCACCTTGTCCAAGGCAGCCACCGCGGTGATGTCCCAAAAATGCGCGTGGCACAGGTCGATGGTCACCTTGTCGATGGCTTCCTTGAAGTCAAAGGAGGCGGTGAATTTTTCCGATGAGGAAAAGAACACCTGACCGGTCACCTGATAGGTGCGATGAGTTTCGTCGGCGTCCAGCTGCGAGTCGACATACAGGAAATGGCCGATCTTGTTGGCGAAGAACATCGCCGCCAGCAACACGCCGACCAGCACGCCGTAGGCCAGGTTGTGCGTCGATACGACCACCACCACGGTGGCGACCATGACGATATTGGTCGATAGCGGATGTTTTTTCAGGTTACGCAGCGAGTCCCAGCTGAAGGTGCCGATAGCCACCATGATCATCACTGCCACCAGCGCGGCCATGGGAATCATCGACAACCACTTGCCGAGGAACACCACCATCAGCAGCAAATATGCACCGGCCAAGAAGGTCGATAAGCGCGTGCGCCCGCCGGATTTTATATTGATGATCGACTGGCCGATCATCGCGCAGCCAGCCATGCCGCCGAGCAGACCGGAAGCAATATTCGCCACGCCCTGACCCTTGCACTCGCGGTTCTTGTCGCTCGGGGTATCGGTCAGGTCGTCGACGATGGTCGCGGTCATCATCGATTCGAGTAGGCCGACCACGGCCAGCGCCGCCGAATACGGAAAGATGATCGCCAGGGTTTCCAGGTTCAGCGGCACTTCTGGCCAGAGAAAGATCGGCAAGGTATCCGGCAGATCGCCCATGTCGCCGACGGTGCGAATATCCAGGCCCAGGTACAGCGCGAGACCGGTCAGCACGATGATGCAGACCAGCGGCGAAGGCAGCAGCTTGCCGAGCTTAGGCACATAGGGGAACAGGTAAATGATGCCCAGGCCCGCGACGGTCATGGCATAGACATGCCAGGTGACGTTGGTCAGCTCCGGCAATTGGGCCATGAAAATCAGAATCGCCAGCGCGTTGACGAAGCCGGTGACCACCGAGCGCGAGACAAAGCGCATCAAGGCGCCGAGCTTGAGATAACCCGCGCCAATCTGCAGCACCCCGGTTAATAAGGTCGCCGCCAGCAAGTATTGCAGCCCGTGCTCTTTTACCAAGAGCACCATCAACAGGGCCATGGCGCCAGTGGACGCCGAGATCATGCCCGAGCGACCGCCTACAAAAGCGATGACCACGCAGATGCAGAACGAGGCGTACAGGCCGACCTTGGGGTCGACCCCGGCAATGATCGAAAAGGCGATGGCCTCGGGAATCAGCGCCAGTGCAACCACGATCCCGGCGAGCATGTCGCCGCGTATATTGGAGAACCAGTCTTGCTTTATTTTTTCGAGCATTCGTTTTCCTGTGAGGTTGCAGGGGTGAAGATAAAGCGCTGTATAAAACAGGCGCCGGTACAAAATAAATAGCCTGAATCACCGCCCGCCACGCTGTGCCGCTTACTCCCCACAGGCTATTTCGAGGGTCGCGCGCAGCCGGACTGGGCGACGCAAAGGGGTGCAATAGCTCAACTCAGTTTTTTGCAGACGAGCCAAAAAGGCTCAGCGAAAAACCAGTGGTGCTTAGAGGGTAGTGCTGTGGTTGGGTATTGAAAATAGCCGTGCATAGCGCGACGGTAGAGCCAGTGGCGTGCATTGAGCACAATGCACGCGGGCAGCGTTAAAGCGGGGAATGGCGTCTTATGGCGGACTAACAGCCATGCTGGAGCAGAAATGTAGCATTGGAACGGGTGTCGCCTTATCTGAAATCTGCCTGCAGTCTAACAGATAAACACTTGTTTCGGGACATTACCCGCCTATTGTCCCCCTCACTGGCAGGCTTTTTGCCACAAGGCTCGCACATTCCCTTAGTTTAGTGCCGCAACGACTCGCTCTGCGTGTTGTCGCTTACCTCCTGAGTCGCGCGACAGTGTTCCGCTCTGCATGCCGCCTGGCGTTGGCGTATCGCGCTAGTCAGTTGCAAGAAGTCTGCGGCTCAATAGCGCACTTTGAAGGTCGGCGAAGCTTCGGCCCTGTTACCGCGCCGGTCGTAAATTTTGGTGGTGCTAATGTTGGCGTGACCGAGCCAGGCCTAGACATTTCGCAATGTCGGCTTCGTGTTCCAGGGCGTTGGTCGCTGCGGTGGCGCGCAGGCCGTGTACGCCGTGTCCGGCGACCTCAATGCCCGCCAATTTGGAGTAAGCGCCGACCCGGCAGAAGAGACGCGGAATTTCGCGGCCATCCGCGACGGGCTACTAGCGGTGGCGCTTGAGAACCCGTGGCGCTGTCATGTCATCGACGCGGTCCAGTCGCCAAGTTCGGTGGCACGCGATATCTGGCGGTTGATCGAACCGTTGCTGCGTGACCCTGTAGCAACGCACTGAGCGGCCATGGCCTCCGCCTGTCGTTGTTTACAGTTTTTCGTTTGACCCTGAAAGGTGAATTTCGTTTACTGTATGGACATCCAGTATACATTTAGGTCACCTCCATGAGCGCCGTTACTATTCTAGGTCCTGTGGGCAGCTCTGCTATTGAGCTGCCTTTTTTTTCCTGCCGAGTTTCTGCCGGCTTCCCTAGCCCTGCGCAAGATCACATGGAGCAGACGCTATCGCTGGATGAGCTGCTGGATATCGATGCCCCGCATACCTACCTGGTGCGGGCGAATGGCGACAGCATGACCGGCGCCGGTATTTTGGACGGGGATGTGCTGGTGGTCAGTAGGGCGCTGACCGGTCGGCACGGCGATGTAGTGATCGCTGCTATCAACGGCGAGACTTTTGTCAAACGCTTAGCGCTACGTGGCCATGAGGTGGTGCTGTGCTCGGAGAATCCCAAGTATCCACCCCGGTATATTCTCGAAGGCGAAGACCTGGTGATCTGGGGCGTGGTGACAGACAGCATCCGTCGGCACCGCAATCATGGTTGAGCCGCAGCTTTCGAGGATCATTGCGGCTGCTACGGGGCCGGTGGCCTGGTCAATCAGCATGGGGCGGGCGAGCAGTCCCATGCGTGTTCCGTAGCCCTCGCTATCAGAAAGCGCCAGGGGTGGGGTGCCGGTAAGCGTGAACGGGCAGCCTGAGTAGCCGTCCGGCAATCACACCTTGATGCCTTGTCCTTATGACGGCATTACCGATGGTCAGCGCTATCGGGTCAATCGCATACCCGCCAGGTATTACCACACACCGCAAAGATGCGCCCGGTTTCGATCGCATGGTGCTTGTCAAACTGGAGCAGGTGTTCCGCATCGGGAATGCTGCCGCAGTAGATCACTGCCTGACCCTAGTCCTCGCAGGCCGGCTCGAGTTCGGCTAGCTTGCAAAGCCGATAGATAGCGGAGAAGAAGCATGCATTGCCGAGTTTTGCCGCGATTGTTGAGTCGGCAAGCTCCCGCGGTCGATCCTCGACCAGCCGCGGGTCGAGAAAGCCGTGACGTATGGCGAGGTTCTCGAAGTCATTCCAGTACAGGGCGCCGCCAAGACATTCACCATGTAGCACCTCATCCTGACGCAGGGCTTCGGGCAGGCGCCGTTCAGCGTAGATATCCGAAAAATACAGTTCGCCGCGCGGCTGATCTGCTATGGAGTCGCCATATCCGACCAATTCGAATGCCAGGCAATGCACCCCATGCAAGCGAGGTAGCACATGTCGCCAAAGGGCAGGAGAAGTGGGCATGCCATGGATCAGCACCACCGGCAAGCCTTCCCCCTGGTCGAGCCAGCGCATGTTTACGCCGTTGATGTTCGCTGTGGTACCGCTCATCTCATGACCCTCCGTACGATCAAAGCGAGCAGACCCAGGGCGCCGATGGCCATGGCCGCTTTTGCTTTCGGTGGAAGCGGCCGGCTGCGGCTGGCCAACGGTGCAAGCAAAGGTTGCATGGCTTTACCCATCAAGAGATTAGCGGCGAGCGGCGGCATTTTTTTTATCAAATCCTGTTTGGACACCTTCCCGCCACGATCCGGGCCTCGCCAGCCATAGGCGGTAGGCCCAAGCATGTGTGCTTTCTTATCGAGACCCAGGGGGATGACGCCGCGGTTACCTTGCAGGCTAAGCTGCTCAAGTGCCCGGAAGAGTGTGGGGGCATGCACAAACTCGCCGCGGAAGGTGACCACCCCATCTTCATCGATCAGGAATACATGGTTTGGTAAAGTGCTATAGCGTTGGTGAGTACTGCCATCTAGCTCATCTAAGATGACCGGCCAAGGAACCGTCCCCTCGCGCTTGAGTCGCTCTGCTTGGTCACGCTTTTGTTCCATTGTTTTATGCGCCGGCATATCCTCGCCTGGGTGCGCCTCACGAACATAGACCATCAACCATTGCTCGGTTCCGCCTCGTTCAGCATAAAGCTTGCTAAGACCGGGCAAACTACCAGTTGTCATGGGGCAGGTGCCGCTGGCGAATATCAACACCACGGGTTTTCCGCGCAATTCTTTGAGCGTCCAGCTTTTGCCGGTGGTATCTCCAAGCGTGAAGTCAGGTGCTCGATCGCCAGGAAGTGGTCCTTTTGGCTTGAATACCAGCTTGATATCACGCGCCAGCGTTATTGATTGAAAATGCTCGTAGTTGTATTGCTCAGCGTCGAGCCTGCCTGCGGGATACGGTTGCATAGGTCACTCCTAGCGTCTGCTTGCAATGAAAACTGGCTGCCAAAAGAGGGCTGTCCAGAGGTGAGAAAGTGGTCAGACGGATCGGCGGGTTGATTCCCTAACACATGGACTCAACTGGCGCCGCTATGCGCGGACGCCCCCCGTCATCTTGTCGAAGATACGGAGCAATTACCTGCATGCCACTCAAAATCGGGATGACGTCCATCCAATGCATTACTCGGAGGTATGCTTTGATCGACATCATCATCCAAGAGCAGGCTCAGAAGGTCAGCAACTGATTCTGCTATAGGTTTGTCACCTCGTTACAATAAAAAGTCCAACAATTTGGCAGGTCACCCCATCCTTCAATTTTGCGCGTCTAAAAACAAGGCGTCGTCATTCTTGAAGGCAATCATTCGAGCTTTCCAGGAACCAGCCCCGCCTAACGCCATCTACCCGCCGTTGCCTGATGCCAGTCACTGGCCCAGGCATCCGGGGCGCAGTCTGTATGCAAAAGGCATCCTTCCTCGATACAGGGATAAAGCTGGGCATAGTTCATAATATGGCCTTGATTGACCCGACGATTGATATCAGCAGGATCCAGCTCTTTCAGTTGATCCTTGCCCATAATGCTGAGCAGTTCCGCCAGGGTTTCTATGGAGGAATGGTGGTAGTTGGCAACCCGCACGCCCTTGTCGGTGACGTCCAGCTGTTTGTAGCGCGCGGGGTTCTGGGTGCTGATGCCCGTGGGGCACTTGTTGGTGTTGCAGCTGCGGGACTGAAGGCAGCCCATTGCCAGCATCATGCCGCGGGCTGAGTTCACGGTATCAGCCCCCAGAACCATCATTCTCAGCATATGAAACGCTGAGAAGGCCTTGCCTGAGGCGATAATTCTTATCTTGTCGCGAACACCGATCCCTCTCAACGAATTGTGCACAAAATGCAGGCCATCGCGCAGCGGCATGCCGACTGAGTTAGTTAGCTCCACCGGCGCGGCTCCGGTGCCACCCTCACCGCCATCCACGGTAATGAAATCCGGCAGCAAGCCGGTTTCCTGCATGGCCTTGCAGACACCCAGGAATTCCCGTCGGTTGCCGGGGCAGAGTTTGAAGCCCACCGGTTTACCGTTTGACAGTTTTCGGAGTTGGGCGACGAATTGCAACAGCTCGATGGGGCTGGAGAAAGCCGAGTGCCCGGGGGGCGACAAGACATCCTCGCCCATGGGCACCATGCGGATACGGGCGATCTCTTCGGTAACCTTGGCGGCTGGCAGCACGCCGCCATGCCCGGGTTTGGCGCCCTGGGACAGCTTGATCTCGATCATTTTAACCACCTCACGGCCTGCCTGCTCTGCGAACAAGTCCGGATCGAAGTCGCCCCCAGGTGTACGACAGCCAAAATAGCCGGTTCCAATCTGCCAGACCAGATCACCACCGTATTCAAGATGCCATTCGCTGATGCCGCCCTCGCCAGTGTTGTGGGCGAAATTTCCGAGCTTGGCACCCCGGTTAAGTGCCATCACGGCATTGCGGCTCAGGGCACCGTAACTCATGGCGGAGATATTCAGCAGGGAGGCGCAATAGGGCTGGGTACACTCCGGGCCGCCGAAACTGACGCGCAGACTGGCTGGAACGCACTCTTTGGGTGCCAGGGAGTGGTTTACCCATTCATAACCGTCACGGTACACATCGAAAATAGTGCCGAAAGCGCGGGTATCGTTATCTTTTTTCGCGCGTTGATAAATCAGGCTGCGAAATTCCCGAT
>JAWOGT010000246.1:0-10682 GCA_046496585.1 Halopseudomonas sp. | reverse complement strand
GTGCAGATTGACTTTAAACAGGCCACGCCCATCCGCTCTGCCCTTTTTGAAGCGATCCCCCTGCGTCAATGCAGCCGCTCAGAGTATGACGGTTTGCCGCTGACGATTGAGGAATTGAAACAGCTTGAAGACGTTGGTCAGGGTAATGGCGTGTCTGTGCTCCTGATGACCGACGCTGAACAAAAGGACCTGGTGAGCCGTTACGTTGCCAAAGGCAACAATGCCCAGTTCCTTGACCCAGCGTGGGTACGTGAGCTGAAATCCTGGGTTCGCTTCAACAGCAAAGAAGCGATGCACACGGGCGATGGGCTTTACGGACCGGCCATGGGCAACCCGGACGTGCCGCGCTGGCTCGGCTCACTGGCCATGCAGGTCAGCTTTTCGGCGAAAAACCAGAACCACAAAGACCGTATGCACATCCGCAGCTCCTCTGCCATTGCCGTGTTGTACTCCGAGGCGGATGACATACCCCATTGGATAGAAGCAGGCCGGTGTTACCAGCGGCTCGCTCTGCAGGCCGCCGCTCTGGATCTGCGCACGGCGTTTGTTAACCAACCCGTGGAGGTGGCCAAACTGCGCCCCGAATTTGCCCGCGCCATCGGGATTGGCAAGCGTCGCCCGGACCTTATCCTGCGCATTGGCCACGGTCCGCAGATGCCGCGCTCGCTCAGGCGGCCGGTTGCGGACGTCATCAAAGCGGTCTGAACGAAGCAGGTTGAGTCAGCCGGGGCCACGGTTGTGACCCCGGGCGAGGATTCAAACGTAGCGGCGCCGTTTGAAGCTGACCTTATTGACATGATCGTCGATTCGGCCGACCCGGCGGATGTCAGCCCAGGTACCTTTGTAATAGGGAATGATGTTGCGGTCCGTCCACGGCGTCACCAGGTCACCCATCACCGAGTTAAAATACATCGCTTCCATGAACACCTGCCCTGGCTTGATGTCAGGCTCAAGATAGGCCATGGCCGTAGTGGCGCCGTAGTCGTTGAACAATTCCAGCAGGTCACCTGATTCGATACCCAGATCCTTGGCATCCTGCGGATTGATCTCCAGTGGCGCCAGGGGGTAACGTGCGCGGCGAAACTCGACATGCTGGTCATGGTAGGCGGTCTGCCAGATATGGTTGGTGCGGCCGTTGTTGACCCAGAAGCGGTACTTCTTGCGCTGGGCTTCAACCAGGTCCGGCAGTCCGTTCCAGGGCGATGGCAAAAAATGCGCCTTACCATCGTCGGTATCAAACTGGCCATCGGTATAGAGCATCTCGGTACCGATGAGCTGGCCATTCTTGTATTCTTTGATCGGCAACTGCACGCCATTATTACCTGCCGCCTTGAGTCGCTCGTAGGTGGCCAGGTGCCCGGTCGGGCCGCCTTGACTGTCCATTGCCGGCGCACCAGGCTGCCCGGCACGGCGGAAACCGTCATTGTAGGCATCTTCTTCGGTTTGCCAGTCAAAACCGGCAAAACGTGCCGCCATATCGGCGTTCCCGTCCGCTTCGTACAGCTTGCGCAGTCCGTTAGCCATGTCGGCAGCGATCAAACAATCGGGTTTTGCAGCTCCGGGAGGATCCATGAACTTCTCGGACAACCTTAACCTGCGCTCACCGTTCATCGACGTCAGGTTCATCTCACCGGTATGGGCTGCAGGGAGCAGCAGATGCGCCGCCTCAACAAATTTGGTGGCATACAGGTCAATGACCGTAACAAACAGACCACCCTCCTCCTTGACCGCCCTGTGAATGACCTCGGCCATCTTCTCCGGACCGGCACCACGTACCTTGCGCAAAGCCTGTTTGACGATGTCGCTGCGGCGCAAGACTTCGTTGCGGTACTCTTCGGCATTCAGTGTGGTCTGGAAGGCATTGCAGGCCCAGGAGGTCAGCATCTGACCATTGCCCTGGATGATTTCCTGATCCACGTAAGGTGCCGGACGTCCGCCCGGATAGGGAGGCCGGCAGTAGCCTTCCTGGTGGCCACCCATACGCACCACGCCGGTGCCCCGGCGACCGACGTTGTGGGTAGCCAGGGCCAGGTCTACCAGCGCCGACTGGATGCGATAGTTGTCGTTGCCCCAGATAATGCCTTTCTCGTAGCCATGCATGGTCCGCGGCGGGTGACCGGAGGCTTTGGGCTGGTAGGCCCACTCTGCGGCCTGGATGATTTTATCCGTGCTGATGCCGGTGATCTGGCTGGCTTCATCCAGACTCAGGCGGTTGGCGTCGACAGCCGCCTCAAAACCCGTGGTGTAGCCTTCGATAAAGGCCTTGTCATGCCAGCCCTGGTCGACAACATAGGTCAGCAGGGCATTGAACAGGGCGGTGTCGGTGCCCGGCTGGATGTCCAGGAACAGGATATTGTCCTTGCTGATGGCCTGCTCCAGGAGTGCGACGGTCAACGCCCTGCGCGGGTCCACCAGAATGATGCGGGTCTGCTGGATGGTTTCGCCAGCCTCGTACACGGCGCGCTTCTTGTCGACACTTTGTCCCTGCAGGCCGGGCAGCCAGTGATTCAGAAAGTAATTGGTCTGGGTCTCGTAGGCATTGGCGCCGACGGAGAAGATACAGTCCGCCATCTGCGCATCTTCATAGCTGTTGTTCAGCTCGCCAACGCCCATGTCACGCGTGGCGTGACACTCCGAGTTATAGGCCGGGCGGTTGTGGATCCGTACCATCTTGCTGCCGAGGCCGGTAAAAATCAGCTTGCCGGTACCCCAGGTGTTTTCAAAGCCGCCGCCGGCACCCCCATGATCAAACAGGTTAAACATCAGTTGGTCGGCGCCGTCATCATCCAGAATCCGCTTGGTCAGGTGGGTGTAAAGCGCCATGGCCTGTTCCCAGCTGGTATCCCGCCATTCGTCGCCGGTGAAGACCCTGGGGTATTTGACACGCTGGCTGCCCACAGGGGTTTGCGGGGAATACATGATGGAGGCCATCTGGCCACCCCGCGTCGAAGCCAGGCCGCTGTTCACCACGCATTCCTTGTCTGGCACGATCATGATTCGCTGATAACTGCCGTCATCGTCCTGGACAACGTTGGTCATGGCCTGGGTCATGGTTAACTGCATTGCAGGCACTTGCTGGCGGAAATCGACACCCAGGGCGTTCTCGCTCGGCGCCAGCCCCCCCTCCTGATCGGCGGGCCATTTGTACACATGATAACCACAGCCGACGATACAAAAATGGCAGCAGGTCTGGGTTTTTTGCGCATTGGCCGGTGGCAGGGCAATACGGTCACTTTTATGTTGAAACATGTCAGTTCTCCTGTTCAGCCTGGCAGCAGATTGGACTGCCGACCATAAATCAGGCCGGCCACGCCAGTGGCGGTGATGGCTCCGTCCGCGTCGTTGAAACTGAGCAGGATGCGCGGCAGATTCACCGTGGCCTGACCAGAGATCATCTGACCGTTCAGCTCGGCGTCGAACACGCTGAAGTGGCAGGGGCACTTGAAGGTGCGTTCGTCAGCAGAATACATAACCGGGCAGCCCATATGGGTACACAGCGAGCTGTAGGCGACGATGTCCTGGTCCGGGCCGACGCCGCCGAGTGTTTTTCGCCCGGTTTTTACCATGGTGCAGGGTGACGACGAGTCAGGGTAGGCGAAGGAAACCGGTTGGCCGACTTTCAGGTCTGCAACCCTGCCTAAATCCAGTGGCGGATAATCCAGCAAGACCTTGCCGGGGTGAGGCGAATCCTGCGCCCCATGGGCGGGAGTCCATACCAGTGCGGTGCCGGCGACCATGACACCGCCGCTGGCCAGAAAGCGTCTTCGGGACAATTTCATTAGTATTCTCCTGTGTTACTTACCGTGGAGCTACAAGGGCCGAGTGATGATCCGCCGAACCACAATTGCAGTTATATTGATAAAGCTGACGGGTGGATTAAAAAAGTCTAGTTCAAGGATTTTCAATGGCCAACGTGAAAGCCGAAATCAGCCCACAACGTGATCTGCAGCAAATCAGTCCGGCATCACCTGAAGCGGACGCCGCCGACACAGCCGCTCACAGCCACCTGCATTGATACCGATCAACCCGCAACTGCAGATTTCAGGCTTTAATGAGTATGATCCCCGCGCGCGAGGTAGCTATGGCCCTGCACAAGACCCATCAATGGAATCTCGGTTACTTCGTCCTTGCCTTTGCCCTGTTGATGCTGTTTCAAGGCTGGTGGGGCACGCTACAGTCGACCCGCACCCTGCCCTACAGCGAATTTCTGTTGCAGCTAGAGCAGCAGGCGGTGACCGATCTGGTCATAGGCCAGCACGACATACAGGGCCGTTTTGTCACGCCGCAAGGCGCCTATTCGCGTTTTATTACCCAGCGGGTTGATACCGACCTGGCCGAACTGCTGGCGCGGCATGACGCCGTGTTCAGTAACCGGCCGAGCAGTACCTGGCTGAGCAATCTGCTGTCCTGGCTCTTGCCTATGTTGCTGATCATTGGTTTCTGGCTGTTCATGTTTCGCAATATCGCCAACCGTCAGGGTATCGGCGGCATGGTCAATATCGGCAAGTCCAAAGCGCGGGTGTATGTCGAGCGCGACACCGGCGTCACCTTTGATGATGTGGCCGGCATTGATGAAGCCAAGGCCGAATTGCAGGAAATCGTCTCCTTTCTCAAGGACCAACCGCGCTATAGCCGACTGGGTGCGCGTATTCCCAAGGGTATTCTGCTGGTCGGCCCGCCAGGCACGGGTAAAACCCTGGTGGCCAGGGCAGTGGCGGGTGAAGCGGGCGTGCCGTTCTTTTCGATCTCAGGCTCCGAGTTTGTTGAGATGTTTGTCGGCGTGGGTGCCGCCCGGGTGCGTGACCTCTTTGTGCAAGCCCGTGAAGCGGCGCCCTGCATCATTTTTATCGATGAACTGGACGCCCTGGGCAAGATGCGCGGCGTCGGCCAATTGGGCGGCAATGATGAAAAAGAACAGACGCTGAACCAACTACTCGCCGAACTGGATGGTTTTGACCCGCGTGAAGGCGTAGTGCTGCTGGGGGCTACCAATCGCCCCGAAGTATTGGATCCGGCCTTGATGCGCGCCGGTCGATTTGACCGCCAGGTGGTGATCGACCGGCCTGACCGTGCCGGCCGCGTCGCGATTGTGCAGGTGCATCTGAAACGCATCACCTGTGGCGCCGATATCGATCCAGAGCAGATTGCCGGGCTCACTTCGGGCTTTACCGGTGCCGACCTGGCCAATCTGGTGAACGAGGCGGCGATTGTCGCCACCCGCCGTAATGCCGACAGCGTCAGCATGGACGACGTTACCCAGGCAATCGAACGGATTGTCGCGGGCTCCGAGCACCGCAGCCGAATCCTGCTGCCACATGAACGGGAGGTGGTTGCCTACCATGAAATGGGCCATGCGCTGGTCGCAGCCGCTGTCCCGGGCATGGATCCGGTACACAAGGTCTCGATCATTCCCCGTTCGATCGGGGCTCTGGGCTATACCCTGCAACGACCGACCGAAGACCGTTACCTGATCACCACCCAGGAGTTGAAAAACCGCCTGGTGGTGCTGCTGGCGGGGCGCGCTGCGGAGGATGTTGTGTTTAACGAGATATCCACCGGAGCTGCCGATGATCTGGCTCGGGTCACCGATATCGCCCGTCAGATCGTGACTCGATTCGGCATGTGCAAGGAGCTGGGTCAGGCGGTGTTTGAACGGCAACAGTCACGCTTTTTAGGCGACCCGCTGAATGCCGGTCAATACAAGGATTACTCGGAGAAAACCGCTGAGAAAATCGACCTGTCGATCAAGCAGTTGATCGACGACGCTTATCAGCAAGCACGCGCCCTGCTGGAACAGCGACGCGACCTGCTCGATCAGGGTGCGCGCCTGCTGCTGGATAACGAAACGGTTACCCCCGAACAATTCCCTGCGCTGCGCGGGACTGTGGGTCAATAATTGCTGCTCTGGCTTGAGCTGAGGTGCGCTGCGCGCCATCGTGACTTCAGGGTTTCAACCATCAATCTTGGCCAGGGACGCTGCCAGTGCCTCAACCCGCTGGTTGGTTTCCCCGACCAAGGTCGCGATTTCGCCGGCCGAGACACTCGATTTTCTGGCCAGGGTTCTCACTTCATCAGCCACCACGGCAAAACCACGACCGGCTTCACCCGCGCGCGCCGCTTCAATGGCCGCGTTCAGCGCCAGCAGATTGGTTTGATCAGCGATGGTATTGATGGTCGAGAGAATACCGCTGATCTTACTGCTGACCTGAAGGACTGATTTCATCGCTTCCTGAGTTTCATTCAGCGCCAGATGCCGGTCAGTAATATCAATACCAAAGAGCACGTAACGACGCACATCGCCGGTCAGGTCCTTCAAGGCCACAACCTGATAATCCAGCGCCAGGAGCGGCATGCCCGCCAGCGCGACCGAGTCTCTGCCACTGAATTCAGCTTTGTTGCGCAGGGTATTCAGATTATCCGGGGTCAGCTTTAACCACAGCGCCCTGGCGATCTGAGCAACTTTGTCTTTGCCGTCGAATTTATCCTGGATCAGTTGGTTGGCCGACAGAAAGCTACCATCCGGACTGAATTCCATGGTGACCATGGACCGTTCAATGGTCTCAAGGCGCTTGGTGAAATCGACGGTCTCTTGCTTGCTCTGGGTAATATCCGCTTCCACCGAAATAAACCGCTCGACGCGCCCACGCTCATCGAACACCGGCGCAATAGACAGCGACACCCAGTAGGGTGTGCCGTTTTTATGGTAGTTGAGGATTTCAGTGTAAAAGGGTTCCTGGCGATCCAGGTGGTAGCGAATGGTTTTAATCGTCTGGGGATCCGTGTCCTTGCCTTGCAGCAGGGGACCGGGTTTCTTCCCGCGCGCGTCATCGAGGCTATAGCCGGTGAGCTTCTCGAAGCCGGCGTTGATGTACTCGATCTTGCCGTCGGCGTCGGTAATCAGTATGCCGCTATTGGCCTTGTCAGCCACCAATGACAGCATCTGCATCTTTTCGCGCTTTTCCACTTCCTCGCTAACGTCCTTGATGAACGCCGTGTAGGTAATGCGTCCGTCAAACTCGATCTTGCTGATAGCGGCCTGGCCCCACAGCCAGGTACCGTCCTTGCGCTCGACGTTGAGCTCCCGGTAGCTGCCGACAATCCGATTTTCACCGGTCTTGCGGTTGCGGTTGACAAAGCCGTCGTGCTGGGACTGGATGCTTTTTGGCACCAGCATTTTCACATTATTGCCGAGCACTTCAGCGCGGCTATAGCCCCACACCGCCTCCGCGGCTTTATTGAAGAAGGTGACGTTGTTGTGCTCATCGATGCACACCACCGCGTCCATTGCCTGTTCCAGCGTCTGGTTCATCATCTCCCGGGCGTAGCGCTCTTGAGTGATATCGCGCACGAACACGGTGTGCTGGAATGCGCTGCCCACCTTGACCTGGGACACAGCCAGCTCTGCCCAGAATAGCCGCCCATCCGCAGCGGTCAGTTGCACCTCGCGTGGTGGCCCCGGGTCTTTGCCAGCCGCATCGAGATGGGACGCCGCGAACAGCCTGGTGGCTGGCTGGCCTACGACATTGCCCTGCTTATAACCCCACAGACGCTCTGCCGCCGCATTGAAAAAGGTCACCACTCCGCGCTCATTAACCGACAGAATCGCGTGGGGAGCGTGCTCGATGGCACGGGTGTGCTGAGAGGTGGAAAACAGGCGTGAGAAAAGACCGGGCATAGGGCGTGCATCCTGAAGGTGATAAATCCGGGCTGGCTATGGCGCGCAGCACTGGCCCTAGCTGCTTGGCAAAGGCAAAGGCAAACCACAACACCTCTATTTCGGCCCGAAGAGCGAAACCTTTAGCGGCTTTTAGGGGGCTGTCAACGCCCTGTGTCTGGGCGAGAAAGAGACGTTTACACCGTGGAGCGCCAACCTGTGCCCGCCGGATCGCGGCGTTACGCGGCCACCTTGCTTCTGGCTGCCTGCAGCGTTTGCCAGGCCGACCATGAATACAGCGCCAGCGCCAGCCAGATCAGCGCAAAACTGGCCAGCTGAACCGGGCTGATCGCTTCTTTGAAAATGAAAATAGCGATCAAAAACTGCATGCTTGGATTGATGTACATGAGAAAGCCCACGGTGGCCAGACGCAAACGCCGGGCTGCGCCGGCAAACGCCAACAGCGGAATCGCGGTGACCACGCCACTGGCGATCAGCAGCAATAGCGTGCGCGAATCCTGACTGAAGTGTGACAGCTCCAGCTGTGCCAACGCTGCCAGTGCCAGCAAAGCCAGCGGCAGCAACAGCAGCGTCTCGACAAACAGACCAGACAATCCATCAAGCAGTATCTGTTTGCGCAGCAAACCGTAGGTGCCGAAACTCAACGCCAGAATCAGGCTGATCCAGGGCATGGTACCCAGCAGTATGAGCTGCAGCAATATGCCCGCCGCGGCCAGGCCCACCGCCAGGCCCTGCAATCGCGCCATGCGCTCGCGCAGGATCAGCATGCCCAGGGCCACGTTAATCAGCGGGGTCAGAAAGTAGCCCAGGCTGGCTTGCAGCACCTGATGGGTTTCGACCGAGTAGATGTACACGCCCCAGTTGAGCGCAATCAACACCGCACACCCCAACACCCTGCCCAAGCGCCCGGGATGCGCCAACGCCTCACTGACCGGTGCCCAGCGGCGCATCAGCGTGATGACCAACGCGAGAAACACACAGGACCAGATAATGCGGTGAATCAGCACCTCGTACGCCGGCACGCCCTGGAACAACGCAAAAAACAGCGGAAAACAGCCCCACATCAAGTAAGCACTGACGCCATAGGCAATGCCTTGACTATTCTCGGTCAATTTTACGGCCATTAAGTGCTCAGTTGGGTTAGGGTGCAAAGACGTGCCAATTCTACAGGCCCAACAACCGCTGCGACCAGAAGTCCAAACAACCAAGCATAAACGCGGCAGTACGCCTAAAAACCGCCCATCAAGAACGCTATAGTACGAAGCACTGAGTCGTTCGATCTCGTCACTTAGGGGTAAACACATGAGAATCCAAACTGCCTCGGTTATTTTTAGCCATTGGCACTGGTCTGCCCACCTGGCTGTGTTGCTTTCAGCATGTTCAGGCGTGCTGGTGCGGTCATGTGCGGCCCTGTGGTCGCCTGCACCCTAGGCAGCATGCCGATGAAATCCACGAGTAAAGCTCAGCTATTGTGCCGCGTCACTCTAGCCCTGCTGGCGCTGGCGTTGATCGGTGCTACTGCGATCACGCTACTGCGTAGCAATGCTTGGTGGATTCGCCTGTTTGATTTTCCGCGCATTCAGATCGTGGTGCTGATAGGACTCACACTGGCAGGCTATGGGGCGCTGCGTGTGTGGCATGGAATGCGCCCATGGGACTCCGCCCTTGCGGCGCTGGCCGGCATTGCACTGATCTGGCAGCTGATATCCATCGCGCCTTACACGGCGTGGTATCCAAAGGAAATGTCGGACAGCGGCGCTGAAGACGATTCCAACCGCATATCGCTGCTGATCTATAACGTTCTCGCCGACAATGGTGACGTGCAAGCGCTGCGCGAGCTTATACGCGACACCGATCCCGATCTCATTCTGTTAAGCGAAACAACCCAGTGGTGGCTAGATCAGCTCGAGGGCCTGGAGGATGAGTACCCTTACACGCTCAAACAACCTCAGGAGAATACTTACGGCATGCTGCTGTATTCCCGGCTCGAATTGGTGAATCCACAGATCCGTTTTTTGCTTGAGCCTGAAGTCCCGTCGGTTCGCTCCCAGGTACGGCTGCGGTCAGGAACACTTGTCACCCTCTATGGCCTGCATCCCCGCCCTCCCGGCATCAAGCCGCCCGACGATGCGGAAGCCGACGCAGATGACGATCGCTTGGACTCGGACAAGCGCGATGCCGAATTGCTGCTGGTTGCCAAAGAGGTGAAGACGTTAAGGGGCGTACCGGTCATTGTCGCCGGCGATCTCAACGACGTGGCATGGTCGTATACCACGGATCTTTTTCAACGCACCGGAGGATTGCTCGACCCACGGGTAGGCCGGGGGTTATTTAACACCTTTGACAGCAGCAGTCGCCTGCTGCGCTATCCGCTGGATCACTCCTTCGCATCCGGGCATTTTAAGCTCGCCGAACTACGTCGTCTTCCCGACATCGGATCCGATCACTTCCCCTTGCTGGTGGTCTATGACTACGCTCCCGACGCTGCCGTGGCACACCAGGAACCCAAGCCAGACGCAGGCGATGAACAAGAAGTTGACGAGGCCATTGACGAGGGCAAGTCCAGCGACTGACCAGGCACAGGCTTGATCTGCTCGCAGAGGCTATAGTCAAGTAACGTATTGAAGCAAATGAAAGGGACTCCATGCGCAAAACACCCTTGCTGGCCATGTTCCTGGGCATGTCGTTTCTCTGCGCGGACGGCGTGCTGGCTGACGGCCTTGACTCTAGCTCCGAATCTGACTCCGACCTGCCCGACTGGACCGTGGAGCGCATAAGCCCGGTGCACGAGGGCGTCTCGCGCTGGATCGATGCAAGCTCGCGCAACCTTGATGGATTTTTCGGTAGTGATGATGAAAGCCGTGCAGTCAGAAACAAATCCTACTTGCGGATTGGCAGTGATTTTGAGTGGGTAGAATCCGAGGGCTTCAGCAGCGATCCCAGCATCCGCTTCAAGCTTGACCTGCCGACCACCAAAGAGCGGCTGCGGCTGATTATTGAAAGTGAG
>JAWOGT010000235.1:0-8278 GCA_046496585.1 Halopseudomonas sp. | reverse complement strand
CGATGCCGAGCTTGGCGTCCAGGCAATGCAGATTGCCGTCTTCCTTGATCACCAGCGGATTGATTTCCAGCAGCGCCAGGTCGTAGTCAGCGAACAACTTGCCCAGGCCAACGAAGATATTGGTGAACTGCTTGATCTGGTCGCCTTTCAGGCCGAGCTGGAATGCCAGGTCGCGGCCCTGGTAGGGCTGCGGCCCCACCAGCGGGTCAACGATGGCCTTGATGATTTTCTCCGGAGTCTCTTCCGCTACCTTCTCAATTTCCACGCCACCTTCAGTCGAGGCCATGAAAACGATGCGGCGGCTGGAGCGATCAACCACCGCGCCCAGGTACAATTCCTGAGCGATATCGGTGCAGGATTCAACCAGAATCTTGGTCACAGGCTGACCGTTGGCGTCGGTCTGATAGGTCACCAGACGCTGGCCCAGCCATTTTTCGGCGAAAGCTCTGGCTTCTTCCTTGCTCTTGATCAGCTTGACGCCGCCCGCCTTGCCACGGCCACCAGCGTGAACCTGGGCCTTGACCACCCACATGTCGCCGCCGATCTTGTCGCAAGCTTCAGCCGCGGCTTCTGGAGTGTCTACTGCAAAGCCCTTGGAGACAGGAAGGCCGTACTCAGCGAACAGCTGCTTCCCCTGATATTCGTGAAGATTCATGCGTATCTACCGTTTTGATCGTGTAGGAACTGCGTTTCATAACGCGGACAGCCTCGCCGGATAAAATCCAGCGCCTGCCAGCGTTACCCTTATCACCGGTATGGAAGCTCTGAGCAGTTGCCTGGGCCGTCGAATCGCGCCGTTGCGCCCGATATTTCCCGGGCCCTGTTCAGAACTGCCAATGGTGACCAGACCGATTTCTCGGCCGGTTTTGCCGCTTCGAAATAATGCCACCGCGGACTAGCCGGTTTATACCTGACCTGCTAGTCACGGGGCGTTATATTATCGCTTCTTGCGATTGGCGACATGTATTGCGTGACCATTCACCGCCAGCGCTGCTTCATGCAGTGCCTCGGAAACAGTCGGGTGCGAGAACACCATCATGCCGAGATCTTCGGCACTGGTCCCAAATTCCATGCCGATAGCGCCTTGCTGCACCAGCTCTGCTGCGCCAGGGCCAATAACATGCACGCCCAGCACGCGGTCAGTCTTGGCATCAGCGATCACCTTGACCATACCGCCGGCATCGTTGGCAGCAACGGCACGGCCGTTAGCTGCAAAGGGGAATACCCCGACATTCACTTCAACGCCTTCGGTCTTGAGCTGTTGCTCGTTCTTGCCTACCCAAGCGATTTCCGGGTGGGTGTAGATTACCGAAGGCACCAGATCGTAGTTCATCGCGGTCTTGTGACCAGCGATACGCTCGGCAACCATCACGCCCTCTTCCGAGGCCTTGTGCGCGAGCATCGCGCCGCGCACCGCATCACCCACGGCGTACACGCCGGGTACGCTGGTAGCGCAATAATCATCAACAAAGACGACACCGCGCTCGTCCATTTCGACACCTGAGTCACTGGCCAGCAGGTTCTCGGTGTAAGGACGACGGCCGACCGCCACAATCAGCTTGTCGAATGTCAGCTGCTGCTCACCATCAGCATCGGTAAACGAAACTGTAACCTGCTTGCGCTTGATATCAGAACCGGTAACTCGCGCACCCAGACGGATCTGCATGCCTTGTTTGGTAAAGGTCTTCAATGCTTCCTTGGCAATCTGCTCATCGGCCAGGCCAAGAAACTTGTCGAGTGCCTCGAAGACTACGACCTCGGCGCCCAGGCGGCGCCATACCGACCCCAACTCCAGCCCGATCACGCCAGCACCGATCACGCCGAGCTTCTTGGGTACAGCCTGGAATTCCAGCGCGCCGGTGGAATCGACAATGATGTCCTCGGTCAGCGGCGTTGGTGGGATTTCGATCGGACGCGAGCCCGAAGCGAGAATCACATTCTCGGCTTCCAGCACAGTGGTGTTGCCCTCGGCATCGGTCACTTCGACTTTCTTGCCTGCCAGCAGCTTGCCATGACCTTCAATAGTGGTCACGCCATTGGCCTTGAACAGCACATTCACACCGCCGCTGAACTGCTTGACGATCTTGTCCTTGCGCTCGAGCATGGCTGGTATATCAATGCTCAAACCCTTGGTGCTGATACCATGGATCTGAAAACCTTCCTGGGCTTCATGAAACTTCCAGGAGCTGTCGAGCAGCGCTTTGGAGGGGATGCAACCGACGTTGAGGCAAGTGCCGCCCAGCGCCTGTTTGCCGTCCTTGCCGACGTATTTTTCGATACAGGCTACTTTCAAACCCAGCTGGGCAGCACGGATGGCGGCCACATAACCACCGGGGCCGGCGCCGATTACCACTACATCGTATTTATCACTCATAACCCAATTCCTCTGTTTGCAGCTGTGAGGGTGAAGCTGCTCCAGCGCTTGTGGCGTTCAGGAGCAGCTTGCCGCGTGCTGCTTTAAGCTTGCAGCTGATAATCAGATATCCAGCAGCAAACGCGCCGGATCTTCCAGCAGTTCCTTGATGGCCACCAGGAAGCTGACCGCTTCCTTGCCGTCGATCAGACGGTGGTCGTAGGACAGCGCCAGGTACATCATCGGCAGAATCACCACCTGGCCATTGACTGCCATCGGGCGCTCCTGAATCTTGTGCATGCCCAGAATCGCTCCCTGCGGCGGGTTTACAATCGGTGAAGACAGCAGCGAGCCAAATACGCCGCCATTGGAGATGGTAAAGGTGCCGCCGGTCATGTCTTCCATGGACAGCTTGCCTTCCTTCGCCTTGCGGCCGAAGTCAGCAATGGTACCTTCGACCTGAGCCAGGCTCATGTGCTCGGTGTTGCGCAGGATGGGTACGACCAGACCACGGTCGCTGGAGACCGCGACGCCGATATCCTGATAACCGTGGTAGACAACATCGCTGCCGTCAATAGAGGCGTTGACTGCCGGATAACGCTTCAGCGCTTCGGTAGCGGCCTTGACGAAGAAAGACATAAAGCCCAGACGCACGCCATTGTGTTTCTTCTCGAACAGGTCCTTGTACTTCTTGCGCAGATCCATGATCGGCTTCATGTCGACTTCGTTGAACGTTGTCAACATGGCCATGGTGGACTGCGCTTCAACCAGACGCTCGGCAATCCGTGCACGCAGACGCGTCATTGGCACGCGCTTCTCGACGCGGTCACCCTCGCCCAGGCTTGGCGCAGCTTGAGCGGCAGCCGGTTTGGCCGCTGCAACAGGCTTGGCCGGCGCATTTTTCTTCGCTTCAACAGCGCTCATCACGTCTTCTTTGGTAACCCGACCGCCTTTGCCAGTACCGGTGATATCACCCGCGGCCAAGCTGTTCTCTTCAGCCATCTTGCGTGCCGCAGGTGACAGCAGGGGCTCTTCAGCCGAGGCAGAAGCCTCGCTGGCAGCCGCCTTGTCGGCGCCCTTGCTGGCAGATTTCTCTTCCGGCTTGGCTTCCGGCTTGGCAGCAGCGGTTTCGCCGTCGTTCAGGCTGCCGAGCAGTTCGCCACTGAGCACGGTTTCACCTTCGCCCTTGACGATATCACCGAGGACACCATCGGCCTCTGCGAGCACTTCGAGGACAACCTTGTCGGTTTCGATGTCAACGATCAGATCATCGCGCTTGACGGCGTCGCCGGGTTGCTTGTGCCAAGTCGCCACGGTGCCATCGGCAACCGATTCCGGGAATGTTGGGGCCTTGATTTCAATAGCCATTGTCGATCCTTAAATTAATGCTGTGTTGTCTGCCAGATGCTCAAGCGGTGAGTGCGTCTTGCAATAATTTTTCCTGCTGCTCGGCGTGCATGGCCGGATAACCACAAGCAGGTGCTGCCGAGGCCTCCCGTCCAGCGTAGTCCAAGGACAGGTTCTTGACCTTATGCTCGGCAATGACGCGCCGCATATGGTGTTGACTGCAATACCAGGCGCCCTGGTTCATTGGTTCTTCCTGACACCAGACAACCTTCTTCAAGGATTTGTAGGTCGCCAGCACGTCTGCCAAATCATCCTCGGGGAACGGATACAGTTGCTCGATACGGATAATTGCCGCGTTGTCGAGTTCATCCTTGCGGCGTTTTTCCAGCAGGTCGTAATACACTTTGCCACTGCACATGATGACCCGTTCGACCTTTTTCGGATCCAGTGCATCCACTTCCGGAATCACGGTCTGGAACGAGCCCTCGGCCAGATCTTCCAGGGAAGAGATGGCTAGCTTATGCCGCAACAGGGACTTGGGTGTCAACGCGACCAATGGCTTACGCAGCGGGCGAATCACCTGCCGGCGCAGCATGTGGTACATCTGCGCCGGCGTAGACGGCACGCACACCTGAATGTTGTGCTCGGCACTCAACTGCAGAAAACGCTCCAGGCGCGCGGAAGAGTGTTCCGGCCCTTGCCCCTCGTAACCGTGCGGCAAGAGCATGGTCAGACCGCACAGACGACCCCACTTGTGCTCGCCGCTGGTGATGAACTGATCGACCACCACCTGTGCGCCGTTGAAAAAGTCGCCAAACTGCGCCTCCCAGACCACCAGCACGTTCGGTGTGGTGGTGGCGTAGCCGTATTCGAAGGCCAACACCGCCTCTTCTGACAACAACGAATCATAAATGTCAAAACGCGGCTGATTATCGGACAGACTGGCCAGCGGGATATGCGTGCTGCCGTCTTTCTGATTGTGCAGTACTGCGTGGCGGTGCGAGAAAGTGCCACGCCCCACATCCTGGCCGGTTATGCGCACAGGGTGACCCTCGTGCAGCAGGGTCGCGTAGGCCATGGTTTCGGCAAAGCCCCAATTAAGCGCCAGAGCGCCGGCGGCCATCTTGCGGCGATCTTCGACAATCTTGTTGACCTGACGCTGAATCACCAACCCATCGGGCAGGTCATTCATCCGATTGGCCAGCGCCTGCAGAGTTTTCAGGTCAAAGCGGGTGTCATGACGCGCAGTCCACTTGTGACTCAGGTACGGAGCCCAATCCACAAAGGAGCTGGTATCGGGCTGCTTGACCAGACTCTTGACCACGTGATCGCCGTTGTCCAGCGCATTGCGGTACTCTTCCATCATGCCCTGGACGTCATCACTGGACAGCACTTGTTCGGTTACCAGACGCTCGGCGTAGATTTCCCGCGTGGTCGCATGCTTGGTAATCTTGTCGTACATCAACGGCTGGGTACCGGAGGGTTCGTCCGCCTCGTTGTGGCCTCGGCGGCGGTAGCAGACCATATCGATCACCACATCGCGCTTGAACTGCATGCGATAGTCCACAGCCAACTGGGTTACGAACAGAACCGCTTCGGGATCATCGCCGTTAACGTGGAAAATCGGTGCCTGGATCATCTTCGCCACGTCAGTGCAGTATTCGGTGGAACGTGCATCGTCCTGGCGGCTGGTGGTGAAGCCAACCTGGTTGTTGATGATGATATGGATGGTCCCGCCGGTCTTGTAAGCCCGGGTCTGGGACATCTGGAAGGTTTCCATGACCACGCCCTGGCCTGCAAACGCGGCATCGCCATGGATATTGATCGGCAATACGCGATCACCGGAGTAATCCTTGCGGCGATCCTGGCGAGCCCGGACCGAGCCTTCCACTACGGGAGAGACAATTTCCAGGTGCGAGGGGTTGAACGCCAGCGCCAGGTGCATTTCACCGCCGGAGGTCATCACGTTGGAGGAAAAGCCCTGGTGATACTTGACGTCGCCTGAGCTTAAGGTGCTTTTCTTCTTGCCTTCAAACTCGTCAAACAGTTCCCGCGGATTTTTACCGAGAATGTTGACCAGCACGTTGAGACGGCCACGGTGGGCCATGCCCAACACCGCCTCCTGAATACCGTAGGAGCCAGCCCGCTGGATAATCTCGTCGAGCATCGGAATCAGGCTCTCGCCACCTTCCACGCCGAACCGCTTGGTGCCGGGAAATTTGGTACCCAGATACTTTTCCAAGCCTTCAGCCGCCGTCAGGCGCTCGAGCAGGTGTCGTTTGGTCGGTACCGAGTGCTGGGGCTTGCCACGGACGCTTTCCAGCCGCTGCTGGAACCAGCGGCGCTGCGTTGAATCGACGATGTGCATGTATTCCGCACCGTAAGTCGAGCAATAGGTCGAATCCAGCGCGTCGAGAATTTCTTTGAGCGGGGCTTCTTCCTTGCCGATATGCAGCTCACCGGTACGGAAGGAGGTGTCCAGATCAGCCTCGGTCAAGGCGTAGTCGGCCAACGTCAGATCAGCGATTTCTTCGCGTTGCCAGAGGTCAAGGGGGTCCAGGCTGGAGCTCTGATGTCCGCGCATCCGGAAGGCTTGGATGAGACGCAGCACATCAACCTGTTTTTTCTCGTGCTCACTGCTGACAACACCGCCACCACTAACCGTGGCAGTACGCCGCTGGTTCTTGGCCAGTAATTGAAAGTGTTCACGAATCGTCGAATGGGAAACATCGGACCCAGCATGGCCGTTGGATTGCGGCAGCTTCTGAAAATAGCTGCGCCACTCATCGGCAATACTGTTTGGGTCGTGCAGATAGAGCTCGTATAGCTCTTCAACATAGGAGGCATTCCCACCGTCAAGATAGGATGTGCTCCACAGCTGCTGCATTTCGCTGTCTGGCATGCTTGGTCGCCCTCTGTAAGGGGACACCATCTGGCGCAAAGACCATTAATTGGCAAAACCGCTGCCATCCGCGCAAAACATGTGGTGGCGATGGCATTGTCTCTGCCGCTCACCCTGTCTTGTCATGTTCTGCGAAACCG
Source organism: Halopseudomonas sp. (assembly GCA_046496585.1). GTDB lineage: Bacteria > Pseudomonadota > Gammaproteobacteria > Pseudomonadales > Pseudomonadaceae > Halopseudomonas. Next base: position 1,536 of record JAWOGT010000235.1, on the reverse strand, counting down.
GAATATTGCCGGCCCCGACAGATAGTTCGGGTGTTACCCGATTGCCCCTGTTGGTTTAGGTACATACAAGCCGCGGCTTTGTGGGCTGCGGCTCGATTTAAGAAACTGACCAGCTCCCTATAGCAGGAGCCGGCACAGGTCAACGTATGCAGACTTCGACCGATCAGGTACCGCTCTGCAGCAACATGGTGCGGATGTGGCCGATGGCACGGGTCGGATTAAGACCCTTGGGGCACACATTAACGCAGTTCATGATGCCACGGCAGCGGAATACGCTGAATGGATCGTCCAGTGCTGCCAGACGCTCTTCGGTTTGCGTGTCGCGGCTGTCCGCCAGGAAGCGGTAAGCTTGCAACAGACCCGCTGGACCGATGAACTTGTCCGGGTTCCACCAGAAGGAAGGGCAGGAAGTTGAGCAGCAGGCACAGAGAATACACTCGTACAGGCCATCCAGCTTTTCCCGCTCTTCCGGTGACTGCAGGCGCTCGATTGCCGGCGCCGGCGTGTCGTTCTGCAAATACGGCTGAACCTTTTCGTATTGCTTGTAGAAGATGCTCATATCCACAACCAAGTCACGTATGACCGGCAAACCCGGCAGCGGACGCAGCACCAGCTTGTTCTTTTTGACTACTACGGACAAGGGCGTGATACACGCCAGGCCATTCTTGCCATTGATGTTCATCCCGTCAGAGCCACACACACCCTCACGGCAGGAGCGGCGGTAGGACATGCCTACATCCTGTTCCTTGACCAAAGCCAGCACATCAAGAACCATGATGTCCTTGCCGCCAGTATCGATCTGGAAGTCCTGCATGTAGGGAGCGTTGTCGCTCTCGGGGTTATAACGGTAGACGCTTACTTGCAGCATATCGGTCACCCTTAATAAGTCCGGATCTTAGGTTCAAAAACCGGCACTGTTTTTGGCGCGAAGTTGACTGCCCGCTTTAGCAACTCTTTAGTGGCGGGCATATACAGGCTGTGACACAGCCAGTTTTCATCATCGCGAACTTCAAAATCTTCACGGGCATGCGCACCACGGCTTTCGGTACGCAGGTTGGCGGCTATGGCGGTTGCCTCGGCCACTTCCAGAAGGTTCTGCAGCTCCAGTGCTTCGATACGCGCAGTGTTGAACGCCTGGCTCTTGTCATCAATCTTCACGGTCGCAATGCGCTCGCGCAGATCGGCCAGTTGTTTGATACCTTTTTCCATGAACTCGCCGGTACGGAATACGCCGAAGTAGTTCTGCATGCAGTTCTGCAGTTCCTTGCGCAGCGGAGCCACTTCTTCGCCGGCAGTACGGTTATTCAGTGCATTCAGGCGGCTCAACGAGGCTTCGATGTCCGACTCGGAGGCCGAGCGGTGCTCGATCCCGCTGTTCAGCGCTGACTCCAGGTGCATGCCGGCGGCCCGACCAAACACCACCAGATCGAGCAGCGAGTTACCGCCCAAGCGGTTGGCGCCGTGCACGGAGACACAGGCAACCTCGCCGACCGCGAACAGACCATCGATGATCTTGTCCTGACCGTTGGCATCCTG
>JAWOGT010000230.1:0-4350 GCA_046496585.1 Halopseudomonas sp. | reverse complement strand
CGCAGCTCGACATCAGCTTCCACGAATTTCTCGCCCGCTTTGGCAGTAAGATAGGCCTGGCGGCCTTTCTGGTCGGGGTCGGCAAAGCTGTGGTATTCGCTGCCGTCATCGCCATCGTTGGCTGTTATCAAGGATTCCGCACCAAGGGCAACGCCGACAGCGTCGGCCGGCAGACTACCCGCAGTGTGGTCCAGTCCATTTTTATCGTCATCATCCTCGATTCCGGCTTTTCGGTCATCTTCAGCATCCTGGGAATTTGATATGCCAATCGCAACTGATCAGGGCAATACTGCCCAAAAGAACAACCCGACTGTCATCGAGGTCCACCAGCTCAGTACCCGTTTCGGCAGCCATGTGGTACATGCCGGTCTGGATCTGGATGTTCGGCAGGGTGAGATATTCGCCATCGTCGGCGGCAGCGGCTCCGGCAAATCAACCCTGCTGCGGGAAATGATCATGCTGCATCGTCCGGATTCGGGATCGATTAAAATTTTGAATAGCGACATCCTGACACTCTCCAAAGCGGGGGCACAGGCTCTACGGCAGCGCTGGGGCGTCATGTTTCAGCACGGTGGCCTGTTCGGCACACTCAACGTCCGGGACAACGTCGGCCTGCCGTTGCGTGAGCATACCGATCTTCCAGACGAAGTGATTGATCAACTTGCCGCCTGGAAGATTAGCCTGAGCGGCCTCGCCCCGGAAGCGGGGCTGCAGTATCCCACCGAATTGAGTGGCGGTATGCTCAAACGGGCATCCATGGCCCGGGCCTTGGCGCTTGATCCGGAGCTGCTGTTTCTTGATGAACCCACTGCCGGTCTGGACCCAGGCGGCGCCAGCGGCATCGATGCCCTGGTGCGTAGCCTGCACGAGCTGTATCAATCGACCATCGTCATCATCACCCACGATCTGGATTTTTTATGGCAGGTCACCGACCGGGTCGCCGTGCTTGGTGAAGGCAAGGTGGTCGGGGTCGGCTCAATGAAGGAACTGGTAGAAATGGATCATCCTGTTATTCGCCAATACTTCGACGGACCACGCGGCAGGGCGGCCCAGGTGCAGGCGCAAACCCAGACCGGAGATCAACAATACACTAGGGGAAAGCCGTGGACACCAAAGTAAATTATGCAGTAGTTGGCATATTTGTGCTTGCCCTGTGCGCACTTTTTGTTGTCGGGGTCTTATGGCTTGCGGCCGGCTCCGGCACCATCAAAGAATATGGTCTGTATATTTCGGTCATCAATGAATCGGTGGCCGGCCTTGATGTTAATGCGCCGGTGAAATATATGGGCGTGGATGTTGGCAAGGTGCAGAAAATGCAGCTCGATCCGGCCAACCCGCAGGAAGTCCAGCTGTTGTTCGCGATTGAGAAAGGAACCCCGATCAGAGAAGACACCGAAGCGGTATTAAAAACCCAGGGATTGACCGGTATCGCCCATGTTGAATTAAGCGGGAGTACACCTGGTTCACACCTTCTCGCGGCAAAGGCGCCGGACCAGTACCCGATGATCCGGTCGAAACCCTCTTTAAGCACCCGTCTGGAAAACGTCCTGGCCTCAGTGCTCGCCAAACTTGACCGAACCTCGGCAAACGTTGACGCCATGTTTGACGAGGAAAATCGGGAGGAAGTGAAAAGAATTCTTGCCAGCAGCGCACTTGTGCTGAGCACCATTGCCGCCCACCGGCAGGACATCAGCCGGTTTATTACCAGTGCCGCCAATACCGCCGACCACACCTCGCGCGTGGCTCTGCAGATTGACCCCATGCTGGATCGAATCAGCAACGCGGCCGACGCTGTTGAGGTAATGGCCAAGGAGGCGACTCTTGCCAGTACGGACGCCCAAAACGTTTTTGCCGATGTGGCTTCCGGCGTGCATCAATTCACCGGTAGCACCCTGCCGGAAACGGAGCGGCTGCTCGCTGAACTCAATAGTTTACTTGTCTCTCTCCGACGCCTGAGTGAGCAGACCGAACGCAACCCGAGCAGTCTGCTGCGCGGCCGCCAACCTGTGCCTTTGGGCCCAGGAGAAACGATATCACCATGAAGGCAAACCAACCCCAACGATACTGTTACGGCGCCATGGTTCTCTTGCTGGTATCTCTGCTGTCTGGCTGTTCCATGCTGCTCCCGGCCAAATTGCCACCGCCGACGCTGTATTCATTTGACAGCCCGGAACCGATGATGGAGAAAAGACTGGTCCAGCCGGTAAAAACGGGTGCGCCCACCCTGATCGTCAGCATCCCGCGCGCTGCACCCGGGTTTGACAGTCAGCAGATCGTCTATATCCGCAACCTGCACACCTTCGAATATTTCCAACAGAGCCAATGGGTGGATACGCCGGCTGCCATGCTCTTGCCCCTGATGGTCAAGGCACTGGAGCGCAGCGGTCAATTCAGCGCGGTCATCCAGGTGCCCTCCAGTGCAGCCGGCCAGCTGCGCCTCGATGTAGAAATCGTTCGACTCCAGCATGAATTCCTGAAAATACCCAGCTCGGTCCATTTCACCTTGCGTGCGCATCTGCTCGATACTGTAACCCGAAAGATCCTTGGCTGGCGCGAGTTTGACGCCATCGTGCCCTCGGCAAGCGAAGATCCCTATGGCGGCGTCCTGGCGGCCAGCAGCGCGGTACGGATTGTTATTGACGAACTGGTCCTCTTTTGTGGGCAAACAGCCGGTAATCTCTCAGAGAGGGAGCCATAAATGTCGTCGCGAGGGGCCCTTTGTCCTTTTGAGTGAGGAGAGGAATTGTCGGACCATCTACACATCCTCCCGACTCAACCTGCTGGCCCTGCCCGTTTTGCTCCAGGGCGGCGGCTGTGCCCGTCTACCGAACGAGGCCACGATGATTGACGAGGCACGGACTATGGAGATGGTCAGATAAAACCACTGGTTGGATATGACCCGCCGCATTACGTCTCTGCCCGGACCCGCAAGGATCATTTTTCTCTGCTCTTCATTTAATATCATATGGTTAGGATGTTCTGTTCCTTGCTCATCGGGCCTGGCATAAAGATTGCTCCGTAGAAGGCGATAGTGCCGTAGTTGAAACCGATCGTCTTGGCAGGCAGGAAGAGCCTGCGGGCAGATGGCGGTAGCGAAGCGCCGCCCGGTCGAAGGAAAAAAACGCGGCTTCCTTCGGGAGCGTATAGGGTTGCGTCCCATAGCTAAGCCTTCCGATCTGCTGCAGTCCAGCTCAACATTAATCGTTAACGCATCATTACCTGGAGAGTTCAAATGAGTTATCAAAGCATCAATCCCGCCAACGGTGAGACTTCACAAACTTTCAAGGAAACCACCGACCAGGAGCTTGAAGCGGCTCTACAAACAGCTGCGGCCAGCTTCGAAAGCTGGCGCGACCTTAGCTTTGCCGAGAGAGCCGTCATCGCCAACAGAGCCGCAGAGATTCTGCGTTCGCAGGTGGACGACTTTGCCCGGCCAGTAACCTTGGAAATGGGGAAGCGCTTCGAGGAAGCGCAAGCTGAAGTGGGGCTCAGCGCAGACATCATCGCCTACTATGCTGAACACGCCGAAGGTTTTCTCGCGCCCGAGAAGCTCCATCCGGAATCCGGTGCGGCGCACATTGAGAGCAGCCCACTCGGTGTATTGTTCGGCGTGCAGCCGTGGAATTTTCCATACTATCAACTGGCGCGTTTCGCCGCACCCAATCTCATGGCGGGCAATGTCGTCATGGTGAAACATTCGGGTACCGTTCCGCAGTGCGCCCTCGCTTTCGAAAAACTCTGGCGGGATGCGGGCGCTCCTGTTGGCGCCTACACGAACGTGTTCGTTTCCTACGACCAGGTAAACCGCATGATTGACGATCCGCGGATCAAAGGGGTGGCGTTGACGGGCAGCGAAGACGCCGGGTCCAAAGTGGCCGAGCGCGCCGGGAGGAACCTGAAAAAATCCACACTGGAACTGGGCGGCAGCGACGCCTTTATCGTGTTGGAAGACGCCGATCTTGAGGGCACCCTGAAATGGGCGCTCTGGGCGAAGATGAACAACGCTGGGCAGTGTTGCGTCGCGGCGAAGCGCTTCATCGTTGTGGAAGCAATCGCCGACGCGTTTATCGACAAATTCCGAAGCGCGATGGGGACCCTCGTGCCCGGCGACCCGATGGACCCGGCCACGACTCTGGCGCCACTCTCTAGTGAAGGAGCCTTGGTGAACTTGCTGGAGCAAGTGGCGCAAGCCATCGAAGCAGGCGCGACGCTGATCATGGGCGGCCAGCGCATTGACCGGCCTGGCGCCTACATGCAGCCCACGATCCTCACCAATATTAAACCCGGCAACCCCGCGTTCCGGGAGGAGTTTTTCGGTCCGGTGGCCCTTATGTTCCGCGTAAACGACGA
>JAWOGT010000226.1:0-3937 GCA_046496585.1 Halopseudomonas sp. | reverse complement strand
AAACCGATTCGGCAGAACACCAGTCGAGTTTTGTCCTTGCGCTGCATTACCTGCGCGAGAACCAGCCCGACAAGGCCCTGGAAACGCTTGAAGACCTGGAAAAAAAGCTCCCCAACGACCCGACGCTGCACAATATGAAGGGGGCTGCCTATGGCAGCAAGAAGGACATTGCCAACGCGCGCAGGAGCTTCGAAAAGGCCTTAGCCATCGCACCGAATTATTTCTCCGCCGCCCATAATCTCGCCCGGCTCGACATGGCAGAAAACAAACCTGCCGAAGCTCGCAAACGCTACGAAGCCGTTCTCAAGATGGAAAGCAAGAATGTCCGGGCGATGGTCGCACTGGCTGAAGTGGCAGAGGTGGAAGGCAAAACTGAGGAATACCTGTCCTGGCTCGACAAGGCGGCCAAGGCCGACGCCAATGCCATTCAGCCCAGACAGTTGCTCGCCCGTTATTACGTCGAGCAGAAGCAGGGGGACAAGGCACTTGCATTGGCACGCGAAGCCAACGCAGCCAACCCTGACTCGCCGGCGGCATTGAGCCTGCTCGGCAAGACCCAGTTGTCGATCAGCCAGAACGAGAACGCGCTGGTCAGTTTCACCCGACTGATCCAGCAGAACCCCACCTCTGCCGACGCCCACTACCACCTCGGGCTTGCCCAACGCAACCTGAACCGCACCGATGCGGCACGTGCCTCGCTGCAAAAGGCGCTCGAGCTTCAGCCGACTTATCTTCCCGCGCAGGAAACCCTGATCGCACTTGAAATCGCCTCCGGCCGCACCGATGCAGCCCTGCGCATCGCCACTGTCATCCAGGCACAGCAACCGAAATCGCCCCTCGGCGCAAGCCTTGAAGGCGACATTCATCTGGCTGCGAAAAGCTATTCCAAGGCCGCCCAGGCTTTCGAACGGGCCAGTGCTCTGAGCCCGAGCAACACGCTGATGGTCAAGCGGCATCAGGCGCTAGCGCTGTCGGGTGATGACAAGGCTGCCGACTCTGTGACCAGGCAATGGCTGGCCAAACATCCTGACGACCTTTTCGTACGCGCCTATCTATCCCGCCACTATCTGCTCACCGGGCGAGACCAGGAAGCTATCGCCGCCCATGAGTGGCTGCTGAAAAAGGCGCCGCGCGATGACAGGCTGCTGAACAACCTGGCCTGGCTTTATCAGAAAACCGGCGATCCCCGCGCATTGCCAACCGCCGAGGCCGCCTACAAACTCGCGCCCGAAAGCCCGGCCATCCAGGACACCTTGGGTTGGCTTCTGGTCCAGGGTGGAGATGCGAAGCGTGGTCTCGACCTGCTGACCAAGGCCGCGGCCGGCAGCGACAGTCAGACAGTCCGCTATCACTATGCGGCGGCCCTGGCAAAAACCGGGGACAAGGCAAAAGCACGACAGGAACTGGAGCGTCTGCTCAAGTCAGACAAGCCATTTTCCGAGAGGGCGCAAGCCGAAAGCTTGCTGAAGTCACTCTAGCAAGCCTTCTAAATCGCGCGAGCACTGCGGCAGCGCGAACCCTCCGAATCAGGCTTCGGCGGCATCCTTGAGCTTGCGTGCGGGGATGCCGCCCCACAATTCGCCAGGCGGGATCACGGTATTGGGCGGCACCACAGCCCCGGCAGCGACGATCGCGCCCTCGCCAATCCGCACGCCTGACATCACCACCACGTTCACCCCCACCGTCGCCCGAGCGCCGATTTCCACCGGATCGAGCACGAGCGTGCCGCTGGTAATGGTATGGGCAGTGATGACCGAGTCCTGGCCGACAATGGCCTCATCGCCGATGCTTATGAATTGCGGGTCGACCAGACGGCCACCCAAGGCAATGTCCTTGCCGATGCCGGCGCCGAAAAGCTTGGCGACCAGGGGCTTGGCGAATACCGTCGTGAACGGCAGCAGCGCGCCGCGGCCGAACTCGTACACCACGGTGAACAGCTTCCACCAGCGGAACAAGGGATCACCCATTGGGTAAGTGCCCGGGCGCACCAACCCCACAGACAGGATCAAACGGCAGCAGACCGCTGATGCCAGCCCGAAAACCAGCAGGAACAGCAGCAGATCCGCCAGTACGTGATAGGCGCCGAACGTGCTCCGGGTGAATCCCCATGCCGCCAACGTCGCTATGCCCAAGGCCATCCCGGCCAGCAAAGTGAGGATGATGGCCGATAGCAGGAAATCGAACGGCTCGGTCTTCATTCGCAGCTCCCGAAAATCAATGTCCCGCAGTTTAATGCGGGTGAAAAGGTGTAGCCAATGAGAGTTGCAGATAAAAAAAAGCCCCATCTTGCGATGGGGCGTTTTCGGAGCAAAACGTAGCGTTAAATATTAGGCTTTGCTTTTGCGGCGGCCTGCGAAACCAGCTGCCAGCAAGCCCATGCCCATCAGAGCCAAAACACCAGGTTCCGGGATTGTCGTGACCGAATCAAGGATCAGATCTACCGACGTCGTCCCGCCCAGCGGATCGATAATCAGTTGCAGGGCACCGAGATTTGTCCAGTCCACAGTGCCTGTACCACAGGTAATCGAAGTCACGCCGGGGAATGAAGACCCTGCACTTCCATCACCAGTGTATCCGCACAGCAATGCGTTTGTAAAACCGTCGAAAGGAATGTACGAACTGGTCGGAACGGCGACTTCGGTAGCAAGGAAGCTAATCTTCGTCCAGTTATTGTCATCAGTGTAGGCTTCGATATCGAAGCGGTAACCGAGGTCAGAGAAGATGGTCGTAACCAGGAATCCTGTGGAGCCGTCGCTCGTCAGATCAGCTCCATTCAAACCTGTCGTATCAAGGTCGATGGAATTATCGAAACCGTCCCATTGAACGGTACCGGTACCGGTGGCTCCGGCATCAACGCTGAAGGCCAGTATGCCCCCCGCAACACCGATGTCAGCGGTTGCAAAGGGATTGGTTCCTTTAGTAAGGAGCGAGACGGAAATATCACGCGAGCCACCGAGGATCGTCGTGTCAGTACCGTCGCCAATCGTGCTTGACAACGCAATGCCGTCGGCCAACCCATCGCTCAGATTTGCCTGGTCCGTAGTAAACAAGTCCACCGTACCCGCTGTTGCAGCGAAGCTCAGGCTCATCGCTGCGGCAAGAACTGCAAGTTTCAAATGCATATTCATTTTTTGCTCCTTAAGTTTGCGTCAATTAAGACTTGAAAGACTTAGTGCTTGCCAGTCTGAATTGACTCATCTGGCTTACGCCTGGTTATAAGCGACGTTCATGCCAGCTAGGCCGATCACCATTTTTTGTTATTGTTTTCAATATGTTAGATTAATTCCGTCGGAAGCCAATAAATCCCCAGCAAGTTCTGTGTAAAAAATTCCGACAATGCGGCCGCCTAAATCCGCCACCAAACCAGAATTGCCGTTATCCACAAATGCCTCATCGGATTGGCAAGTCAAATCGCCAATTTCGGGTTTGGTTTACGTCCTGGCAGAGGTTCAGGACTCCATTCATGCCGCACTTTCTCCCAATCCCTACAGCGATACGCTGCATATCCCTTCCTGGCCGTCTGGTTGCCTGACTGCGATAAGTCTCGACACGCGGCGCACTGTAAGATTTTTCGACAATCGCCTCGAACCCCTGGATGGGGCTTGCCTACAACCGGCCCGCTCAATCCTTCCGTGGGTGCCGGAGCATGTCATCCACGACCTCCCGGAATGCCTGGGCGGAATCAAGCTGCGACAGGAGCCGGCCGATACGGCTGGCTGCCTGCACACTGGGCGGCTGATCCAACAGCCTGGCTACAGATTCCGACAGGCCTGTTGCCGACAGGCTCGCGGCGCGCAGGGCGGTGCCCGCCCCCAGCCGCTCAACCGCATTCATATTAAGTAGCTGGTCCATGTTGGAACAGATGCCGATCACCGGCACCCCGCTGGCGAGCGCCTGATAGGTGGTCAGGCTGCCGCCGTTGCAAATGACGAGCTGC
>JAWOGT010000171.1:0-2983 GCA_046496585.1 Halopseudomonas sp. | reverse complement strand
CAACGCGCCAAAGCCAGAAACCGCCATCCCCGCTATCAGCACCACCAGCAGCCAGGCGTCGATCTTGGAACGGTACACCTTGGTTGCGGCCATACACTTGCGCTCTAACTCAAAGTTTAGGCATTAACAGCAGGATCGTAACGTGGCGAAAAGGCCGGATAGTCGGTTCGGCATTTGCGTAACTCTATGCATTCCTGAGACATGAACTTCCATATACCACAGGAATTGTCGGGCGTGTTATGCGGCAGCCGCGATGGCTCGAAGCGCAGCAATTCAAGAGAAGGACTTATTCCCTTTTGAGGACAATTGACGCTGGGAAGTTCCAGGGCGGCTGACTGGGTGAGATCACCGGCCGTTCATTTGTCTCGGGCGGTTGGCCGACTGGATCAGTCCGCATGCTACAGGGCAGCTATGGAGTCACCGGCCAAGAATTCAACACCCGGAACATATTGCCGAAACCGGGTCCAGCACTGGCTTCCGCGAGCCAGTTTCAGGCTTTTTCGTCGGTGGCCTTGAGCATAGCGCGAACCCTGTCGATGTGGACCTGGGATTCCCTGACCCGCTCCAGCACCGACGAAGGCAGAGTCTTCTGGCTGCTGCCCATCTTGGATATCAGGTTCTGGCGCTCCTCGAACATGCGCAGCGCCACCCACAGGGTTTCCTCTATTTTTTCGTTTTGCTGTGCAAGCAATGCCGCTGATGAGAAGGCATGCCCGGTATGACAGCGATACCTCGGCACCTTGCCGTGCTCCATCTGCCACAGGACGCCGCCACAGTCGGGGCAGTTGAAGGGTACCTGACTTCCCAGTGTCTCCACCGACTTCAGGTCGCTTACCACGCGTTGCGCTATCTTCGCTTCGATGACGAGATCGGCCGGTGGTTTCTTGCTGACCCCAACCTTGCGCGCGGCCAGCTTCTCCAGCAACGCCCCCATCTGCGCGAGCGGCACGCAGTAATCGGCACCCACATGTCTGATGACCGACTGCGGCATGTCCGGATAAGCTGCGTCGGCCGGGTCCTGGGCAATGCAAGTGCCTCCGCAGCGCTTAATGGCCATCATGCCGCTGGTGCCGTCGTCGAGATAGCCGGTGAGGATGATACCGATCACGCCCTTGTCGTAAGCCACCGCAGCACTGCGGAACAAGGGATCGATGGCAGGCCGGTAACGATTTTCACGCGCGCCCTTGGTAACCAGCATCTTGCCCCTGACAAGAAGAAGGTGTTGGTCGGAGGGGGCAAGATAGACATGCGCGCGCTTGAAGGGCTCCCCGTCCCGGGCATGGCTGCACGTCACTCTCCCCGCTTTGTTCAGCGCTCCCACGAGCACTTCACCGGTGGTCTCCGCACTCATGTGATTAACGATGAATACAGGCGCGGGAAAGTCCGCGGGTAGTTGCGCTACGAGGCCTTGCAGAGCCTCCAACCCTCCGGCTGAAGCACCTACCACGACCACGATTGAGATCTTGTTCGGCATCGCCGCATCCCGGGGAGGCATGTACATTCAGCGAGATTGGACCCCGGCAAAGTACCGGTAAACTCTACGCCGCAAAATCGGTGCCAGCATGAAACAAACTCGCGCGGCTCATAACACCAGCACAATGCCCGCGGTGGTACTCGATGATGCCCCTAGGCTAAAAGCCGGTCAAATTCCTCCTTCACCACCGCGTAACACTCGCAGCTCAGACTCTCCAGCCTGGGCCGATCGAGCACGGTAATTTTTCCGCGGTGGTATTCAATTACGTCCATCGCCCGCAGCTTGCCGGCGGCTTCGGTAACACCTTCACGCCGCACGCCGAGCATGTTGGCGATCAGTTCCTGGGTTATCTCCAGCGGGTTCTCCGGCGAGCGGTCCAGGGAGAGCAGCAGCCAGCGGCACAACTGCTGCTCGATTGTGTGGCGACGGTTGCAAAGCGCGGTCTGAGCGATCTGCGTGAGCCGGGCCTGGGTGTAACGCAGCACCCATTTCTGCAGTTCGTCACAGCGGTTGAATTCGTCCATGAGTGCCTGCCTCGGCAGCTGAAAGGCGTGGCCGGCCCTCTGCACGAACGCCCGGCTCAGTGTGGCCTCGCCACCCATGAATATAGCCACGCCAATCATTCCCTCGTTGCCGACCATCGCGGTCTCGGTGGCGGCACCGTCCGCCGTAACGTACAGGAGTGAGATGATCGAGTCCGTCGGGAAATAGGCGTGGCGGATCCTGTCTCCCCCGCCCGGCTCTTCCAAAACCTTGCCCAGCGGCATGTACACGAGCTTCAAGTTCGGAGCCAAGCGTTCCTGCGCCGCCTCCGGGAGGGCGGCCAAAAGTACATTCTGTTGAATGCTGCAAGCAGCGCTCATGCTTCTTCCCTGCGCAAATCCAGTGGACGCCTGATTACACGATAGGCGACGTTCGGACGGTACGCAATCGCACATTCGCCATCCCGGCACCGTGCCTTCGCGGCGCAAAGGGCACCAGCCGGCGACATCGGCCCCACTATACTTTTAAGGGTACTGACAAGTTAACTTCAGACGGGGACTGAAATCAGTAGCTAACTATCAGGAAACCGCCCTGCTCCATTGTTCGAACGCACCAATCCTGAGATCTCGATAGTGCTGAGCGCGCACCTTGAATCGCCGCATCCCGCGTTCAGCCAGAAGATCTTCGATATCCCGGTGGCTCAGGTTGAAGCGATAGTAGAGCCAGACAGCATAGGAAATGATATCCGGCGGGAATCGGTGGCGTTTGTAGGTACTCATCGTCCGATTCTATCGATTCTGGGCAGTTAACCTGGCAGTAGCTGTTTACACACTGTTTCGTCAAGTCTCTACAGGTCACCTTCAAAGTCAGGCACAGGGCGGGCCGCAGCTTCGGACTCGGACGTCGCCGCCCCGTTCTTCTTGATGTCCTCAATCAACCAGGTCATTTCCTTGATCTCGCGACGTTGCGCCTGAATGATTTCATCAGCAAGTTCTCGGACGCGAACGTCTCGAATCTCCGCGCGCT
>JAWOGT010000154.1:0-3766 GCA_046496585.1 Halopseudomonas sp. | reverse complement strand
GGCGCTCACGAGGGGGCGACGGTCGGGCCAGATGGTCTCCAGGTCGACACAGGCCCATGGCCGCCGACGCCAGACACCCGTCTCAAACAAATACAGTACTAAAGCACACCAAAACAACATACACCACAAACAGAAACCGGAGCACAAGGCTCCGGTTTCTGGTCACACCACAACCGTATCAGACACGCTCGAACACGGTAGTGATGCCCTGCCCCAGACCAATACACATAGTCGAGACACCTACGTTACCGCCATTCTGCTTCATCACGTTCAGCAGCGTGCCGGAGATACGTGCGCCGGAGCAACCGAAGGGGTGACCCAGGGCGATCGCGCCGCCGTGCAGGTTGACCTTGGCTTCCATCTTGTCCAGCAATTTGAGGTCCTTGAGCACAGGCAAGGCCTGGGCCGCAAAGGCTTCGTTGAGCTCGACAAAATCGACGTTATCCATGGTCATGCCAGCGCGCTTGAGCGCCTTGTGGGTAGCCGGAACCGGGCCGTAGCCCATGATCGCCGGATCCACACCCGCCACAGCCATCGAGCGGATCACTGCCATCGGCTCAAGGCCCAGGGCCTTGGCGCGCTCGGCAGACATCACGATCATGCAGGAAGCGCCGTCAGTGATCTGCGAAGAAGAACCCGCTGTCACGGTACCGCCCTTGGGGTTGAACGCCGGCTTCAGAGCCGCCAGGCTTTCCAGAGTGGTCTCGGGACGGATGGTCTCATCTTCAGTGAAGACTCTCAGGAAGCCGTCAGCATCGTGACCGTGCATCGGGATGATCTCGTTCTTGAAGTTGCCTTCAAGCGTTGCCTTGTGCGCCAACTGGTGCGAACGCAGGGCGAACTGGTCCTGCTGCTCACGGCTGATGCCATGCATCTTGCCGAGCATTTCCGCAGTCAGACCCATCATGCCCGACGCCTTGGCCGCGTACAGGGACAGGCTCGGGTTCGGATCCACACCGTGCATCATGCTCAGGTGGCCCATGTGCTCGACACCACCGATGACGAACACGTCACCGTTACCGGTCTGGATCGCCTGGGCGGCGGTGTGCAGCGCGCTCATAGACGAACCACACAGGCGGCTCACGGTTTGCGCGCCGCTGGTGTGCGGGATCGGCGTTAACAGGGAGATCATGCGGGCAACGTTCCAGCCCTGCTCCAGGGTCTGGTTGACGCAGCCCCAGATCACATCTTCCACTTCTGCGGGATCAATTTTCGGGTTGCGCGCCAACAGACCGGTGATCAGGTTGGCAGACAGGTTTTCAGCACGGACATTACGGTACATGCCACCCTTGGAACGGCCCATCGGGGTGCGGCCGAAGTCGACAATAACGACGTCTCTCGGATTCAGGCTCATAGATTTACTCTCGCTCTGTGCGGTCCGCGGTTAACCGAAGAATTTCTTGCCGTTCTTGGCCATGTCACGCAACTTCTCAGTCGGCGCATACATGGGGCCAAATTCGGCATATTTGTCTGCAATGGCCACAAACTCAGCCACGCCCAGGGTGTCGATGTAACGCAGCGCACCACCACGGAAGGGCGGGAAGCCAATACCGTAGATCAGACCCATGTCGGCGTCGGCAGCACTTTCAACAATGCCATCTTCCAGGCAGCGGACGGTTTCCAGACACAAAGGAACCATCATGATCTCGACGATCTCTTCGTCGGTGAACTCGCGGTTCTCCTGCACGACCGGCTTGATCAGCTCGTACGCCTGCGGGTCGACAACCTTCTTCGGCTTGCCCTTCTTGTCCGTTTCATAGGAGTAGAAGCCCTTGCCGGTCTTCTGGCCCAGACGACCTGCTTCGTACATGACGTCAGCTGCGGTGCGCACGTTATCAGCCATGCGATCCGGGTAACCTTCAGCCATCACATCACGACCGTGGTGACCAGTGTCCAGGCCGACTACGTCGAGCAGATAAGCCGGGCCCATCGGCCAGCCGAATTTTTCCATGATCTTGTCAACGCGCTGGAAATCGGCACCCATGTTGACCAGGCGCGCAAAACCGCCGAAGTACGGGAACAGTACGCGGTTGACCAGAAAGCCCGGGCAGTCGTTAACCACAACCGGGGTCTTGCCCATTTTCTTGGCGTAAGCCACGGTGGTGGCAATCGCTTTCTCGCTGGACTTCTCGCCACGGATAACTTCAACCAGCGGCATCATGTGTACCGGGTTAAAGAAGTGCATGCCGCAAAAGTTTTCCGGACGCTTGAGCGCCTGGGCCAGATAAGTAATGGAGATGGTCGAGGTGTTGGAGGCGATAATCGCATCTTCGCGTACGTGACCTTCTACCTCAGCCAGCACCGCGTGCTTGACCTTGGGGTTTTCTACCACAGCTTCAACGACGATATCGACATTGCCGAAATCACCGTAGGACATGGTCGGACGAATCGCGTTGAGGGCCTTGGCCATCTGATCCGACGTCATGCGGCCCTTGGCAACCCGGCTACCCAGCAGCTTGGACGCTTCGTCCAGACCCATCTGAATGCCTTCTTCGCGGATATCCTTCATCAGGATCGGCGTGCCTTTGGAGGCAGACTGGAAAGCGATACCGCCACCCATGATGCCGGCACCCAGTACCGCCGCCAGCTTGACGTCAGCGGCTTGCTTGTCGTACTGCTTGGCCTTGCCTTTCAGTGCCTGATCGTTGAGGAACAGACCGACCAGCGCCTGAGCAACCGAGGTCTTGGCCAGCTTGGCAAAACCGGCGGCTTCGATTTCCAGCGCTTTTTCGCGGCCATGGGCAGCGGCTTTCTGGATGGTCTTGATCGCTTCAACCGGGGCCGGGTAGTTCGGGCCGGCCTGGCCAGCAACGAAACCCTTGGCGGTTTCAAACGCCATCATCTGTTCGATGGTGTTGAGCTTGATCTTTTCCAGCTTGGGCTGACGCTTGGCCTTGAAGTCCAGCTCGCCACTGATGGCGCGCTTGACCAGATCCAGGGCGGCGGCGTGCAGCTTGGCGTCTTCGACAACCGCATCCACAGCGCCCATTTTCAGGGCCTTGTCGGCACGGTTCTCGGAACCGCCGCAGATCCACTCGATCGCGTTATCGACGCCAATCAGGCGCGGCATACGTACGGTACCACCGAAGCCCGGGTAGATACCCAGCTTGACTTCTGGCAGGCCGACCTTGGCGCTGGCGGCCATGACGCGATAGTCACAGGCCAGGCACATTTCAAAGCCACCGCCCAGTGCCATGCCGTTGATGGCGGCAACAGTGGGGACGTTAAGGTCTTCAAAAGCATTGAAGATCTGATTGGCTTCCAGGTTGCCGGCAACCAGGTCCGCTTCAGGAAGCTGGAAGGTCTCAACGAACTCGTTGATATCGGCGCCGACGATGAAGACGTCCTTGCCGCTGCTGACGATGACGCCTTTGACACTGCTATTGGACTGAATGGCCTCGACGGCGGCTTTCAGCTCCGCCAGGGTGGCACGATTGAACTTGTTGACAGACTCGCCCTGCAGGTCGAACTTGAGCTCGACGATGCCGTCTTCAAGGGCTTGAACCGTGATGGCTTTACCTTCGTAAATCATCAACTGATCTCCACGCTATAAAAGCACTTGAGAAACACCGCCCTGGCCCTGACTGGATCTGCGAAACAGCCACGCTAGCCGGAGGGTGTCATGATAGTTCCCGGCGACAGGTTGATCCGGCTAGGCCAGAACAATTCATACGCTTGTTTGATTCGGGTGCGCACACCTTCGTGCAAATTGCTGCACTTGTCAATCGGCAGCGCCACGCGGCGCATGGTGCGTTGAGTGGCCGAC
>JAWOGT010000152.1:0-3242 GCA_046496585.1 Halopseudomonas sp. | reverse complement strand
TGAGCAGGATGACCTGCCGCTAACCTGGGAATCGCTGGAATGGCCGAGCACGGCCTGGCATCAACAACATGGCCAGATGATGCCGGAGGATGCCCTGCAGCAGGTGCGCCAGTTCGATGCGCTGCTGCTGGGTGCGTTGGGTGACCCCGGCCCACTGGGTGACCCTGACCGCTATTGTTTGCCCGACGGTATCTCGCTGGCACCGTTGTTGAGCTTTCGCAAGGGCCTGGATTTGTGGGCCTGCGAGCGCCCGGCACGTTTATTGCCCGGCGCACCCCGTTACCTGGCGGACCGGCGGGCAGAACAGGTGGATATGCTGGTGATCCGCGAAAACAGTGAAGGCGAGTACGTCAATCAGGGTGGGCGCCTGGGTCAGGGCACGCCCCATGAAGTGGCAACCCAGCTGGAAGTGTTCACCCGGCGGGGCACCGAGCGACTTATCCGCCATGCTTTCCGGGCCGCCCGGTTACGGCTGGAAGAGCATGGCTCCAAGCGCTCATTTTACTGTTCCGAGAAAGGCCAGGCGCCGGCACAGGTGTGCCTGATCACCAAGCGCAACGCCCAGCCGGCCTGGGGTGAACTGTACACCGAGGTCTTCGCCGAGGTGGCCAAGGAGTTTCCCGAGATTGGCATCACCCATGAGTTGGTCGACGCGGCCTGCATGAAGTTCGTGCAGTGCCCCTGGGAGTTTGACGTGGTGGTGGCGAGCAACTTGCATGGGGATATTCTGACGGACCTGGCGGCCGTATTGTCAGGCGGGCTGGGGCTGGCGCCGTCGTGCAATATCAACCCTGACAGTCGGGAGTCGCCGGCGCTGTTCGAACCAACCCATGGCAGTGCGCCGGACATTGCCGGGCAGGGCAAGGCCAATCCGGCCGCCATGCTGTTGACCACGGCAATGCTGCTGACCTATCTCGGTCATGCGTCGACTGCCGAGCGGCTGCGTAACGCGGTGGCCGCCGATCTGGTCGCCAGCGCCGGACAGGTAAGAAGCTGCAGTGCGGTAACCGCGGGCATAGTGGAACAGTTGCAGGCGTAGCCAGATGCATAAAGTGCCGTGAACTAAGGTTGCATGTTCTGTCCGGTCAGCCGGTTGTCAGGCTGGCCAGGCCGGAATGTCTCTTGAGCGCGTCGGGGTCTGCTCCGAGCGAGTCACCTGCGGGACCCAGAGCCCGCCCAACAGTATGGGAGTTGCTTGTATGAGCCACCATCTATCTCCGCTTTTGAAACAAGCCAGTCATGTGTGTGTCGAGCACGGCAAAGGCAGTTGGCTGTTCGATGTCGAGGGTCAGGCCTATCTGGATTTCACCTCGGGTATCGGCGTGACCAGCACCGGTCACTGCCACCCGCGCGTGGTTGCGGCGGCGCAGGAACAGGCGGGCAAGGTGATTCATGCCCAGTACACCACTGTCAGCCATGAGCCGATGTTGCAGCTCAGTGATCGGCTGGCGGGGCGCATGCCCAAGGGTATCGATTCGGTGGCCTTCAGCAATTCCGGGTCTGAGGCGGTCGAGACCGCCATGCGCCTGGCACGGCATGCGACCAAGCGGGCCAATATCATTGTTTTCAACGGCGGCTTTCATGGCCGGACCCTGGGCGCGGCCTCGCTGACCACCTCAGGCACCAAGGTGCGCACCGGCTTCCATCCCTTGATGGCGGGGGTCGTGGTGGCGCCGTTTCCGCATGCCTGGCGGTATGGCTGGAGCGAGGAACAAGCTACCGAGTTCTGCCTCAACGAACTCGACCACATTCTCAAGACCCAGTCCGCACCCAGCGATACCGCCGCGCTGCTGATCGAACCGGTGCAGGGCGAGTATGGCTACTATCCGGCGAATGCGGTGTTCATGCGCGGGCTGGCCGAGCGTTGCCAGCAGCACGGCATCCTGCTGATTGCCGATGAAGTGCAGGCTGGTTACGGACGCACCGGCAAATTCTGGAGCCTGGAACATTTTGGCGTACTCCCGGATATTGTGGTGACCGCCAAGGGCCTGGCCAGTGGCTTCCCCTTGTCGGCCATCGGCGCCTCGGCTGACTTGATGGCCAAGGGCATGCCCGGCTCGCAAGGCGGCACCTATGGCGCCAACGCGGTGGCCTGCGCTGCGGCGCTGGCCACCCTGGATGTGATCGAGCAGGAGCAATTGGTGGCGAACGCCGCCACCCGGGGCCAGCAGCTGCTCGGGCAACTCCAGTCCCTGCAGCGTGACTACCCATGGATTGCTGCCATTCGCGGCAAGGGGCTGATGCTGGGCATGGAAATCGCCGAGTCACCGACCCGCCCGCTGCCGGAGATGGCGGCACATATCACCGCTGCCTGTGAGGCCGAGGGCCTGTTGCTGCTGCGCTGCGGTATCGATGGGCAAACCGTACGCTTTTTGCCGCCGCTGGTGGTCAGCGAAGCCGAGATCAACGATGCCATGGCGCGCCTGGCCCGGGCGTTGCAGAGGGTAGCGGCATGACCCGGGTCGTGGTGCTGGTGGCCCCTGGCGAGAGCCAACTGCCAGGTCTGGAGCGGCTGCCCGAGGATGTCGAGGTGCAGACGGTCAGCGCCGAGGCGGATCTGCGCGAAGCGCTGCTGCACGCCGATGTGCTGGTGGTGACCGACTTTCGCACCGGGCTGCTGGAGCGCTGCTGGCCTGCCGAGCCCAAGTTGCAATGGGTGCATGCGACCAGCGCCGGCGTGGATGCACTGTTGTTTCCGGCCCTGGCCGAGAGCGCTATTCCGATCACCAATGCCAAGGGCGTTTTCGATCGGGGCATCGCCGAATACGTGCTCGGCGCGGTATTGCTGTTCGCCAAGGACACCTTGGGCAACCTGGCCTTGCAACGTGAGCATCGCTGGCAGCACCGCGATACCGACATGATCAATCAGCGCCGGGCGCTGATTGTTGGTGCCGGCTCGATTGGTGGTGAAGTGGCGGGTCTGCTCAAGGCCGTCGGCATGCAGGTGACCGGCATTGCCCGACGTGCCCGCGAGGCTATAAATTTTGACGCAGTGCTGGGCAACGACTGCCTGTACAAGTGCCTGGGTGTGGCCGATTACGTGGTGATTACTGCGCCGCTGACTGAGGATACTCAGGGCCTGTTCGATCAGCGCGCCTTTGCCGCGATGAAGCCGGGCGCGCGGCTGATCAATGTTGGCCGCGGGCCAATCGTCCAGACCGATGCCTTGCTGGCGGCACTGCAAAGTGGGCAGTTGGCTGGCGCGGCGCTGGATGTATTCGAGCAGGAGCCACTGCCTGAGG
>JAWOGT010000373.1:0-3747 GCA_046496585.1 Halopseudomonas sp. | reverse complement strand
CGCAGCCCTATCAGTCTGACCCGAAAGAGCTGGGTTTCAGTATTCACCGCATGGCAACCCTGCTAGGGCTGCCGCTCTGGATGGCCAGTCCGATAGCAGTGCTACTCCTGGTCATACTATGGCCGCGTCCCGAACGCAGGCAAGCGGCGACGCCGGTGCTGTTTTTTGCATTGACGTACCTGGCCATCGTGCAAGCCGCCTGGGCCGCGGTCAAGGTCAAGAAATCCTATCTGTCGTCGTTCTATCATCGGCTCGCCGGCCGGCGCGGCGCCAAACGGGCCATCTTTGCGGTTGCGCATCGGATGCTGACTGCGGTTTACCACATGCTCACCAAACGGGAAGCCTATCACGACCTGGGCGCTACCTACCCGGGCGAACGCAACACAACCAACCTGATCAAACGCACTGTGCGCCGTCTCGAACAACTCGGCTACAAGGTAAACGTTGAACCAATTCAACCTGCTACCGCCTAAAAAGTGGCACGAACGGCGGTTATTTTCAGGATAGGGGTCAACGCTTGCTGGCACGACAACTGCACTTTCCTCTTGCCAACGGCGTTCAGGATCAGATCGTAGCGCTCCTCTCCGTCCGTGAAGTTCCCCTGGGTGTAATCGATCACTTTGTCAGCGCCCAGCGCTTGCACCCATGCCAGGTTTGCCGTGCTGCACACCCCAGTGGCGTGGGCGCCGAAGCACCTGGCAAGCTGCCTGGCAGCGGAGCCGATGGCGCCGGCGCTCGGCCGCCAGGCGACCCACCTCCAATTGCAGCATCCTGGCCGGTTCGCTCAACGCGTAGGCGCTGGAGTGGATCACCAGCCGGCGCACCACGTCCGGGTGATCGGCAGCCAGCGGCTGGACGATGGAGCCGCCGGTCGAGATGCCGAGCACATCCACCGGCCTGCCGAACTCCTCTCGGATCATGGCTGCGTAGTCACCGGCCATGTCGGCCAAGGTGTAGCCCTGCGGCAGCCCCGGCTTGCGCAGCACGCTGTAGACCGTGTAGTCCTTACCCAGGAAGTGATACATGCGCGTTGCCAGACCGGGCTGCGGCTTGTTCTCGAAGACCAGCCCCTGCACGACGACCAGCGGCCGCGGGCCGCGGCCAAAGCGGTTGTAGGGCAGGCCGCTGCGGAAGTACCCAGCGGCCCGATGACGATTGAGGGCAAGATGCGACGCTTGTGTGCTCATGTCAGGATAGTGGATGAACTGTTCATGATTCTGGGTGGATTATGCAGTCAACTTCGCTGGGAGACTCGCGGCCCAGGCGCGCACGGCGTTCCAGTCACGGTAGTCGCCTTCTTTCCAGACGCCGAACAAGACGCTCAACCGGAACATGAGGCGAGCTTGCCAATAGGGGACTTTGGGGATAGCCAGCGCCCCTGCGAACAAGCCCTCGCTGACCGGTTGCACCAGCGCCCGCACCGGGGCAAGAAACTCGGCCACGACGGGACGATGTTTTTCGCCATCCTTCATCGCCAGCGTCATGCAGACCAAAAAGGCGGCAAAGGGCTTGCGCGAGAGTTCGGACTGGTTGGCGCGCACAAATTCCATTGCCTCGGGCAGCCATTCACTATCTTGGATGGCGCTGCCCGCCACGACGGCGCGGTATTGTCCCAGGTCTGCGACCACGCTCATCTGCAGGACTTCCACGTCTAGTCCACGATCCGTCAGGGTCTTGCCGATCTCTTCAGCAACACCAGCGGTCGAGCCGGTGCAGGTGGCGTAGGTAACAAGGATCTTGTTCGACATACATCAACCTTTCTTCAGTATACAGGTTTCGAGACGACCCGCGCGATTTTCAACAAATCCCGCACTACGAGCAGACACCACGGGACGCTGCCGATTGTATTCAGAAACAAGAAAAACAAGCCGATGGTGGGCAGGATAAACCCCAGCCCGATGGCACTGATGGCGATGCCGAGCCAGGCGGTGACCTTACTGAAGAAGGCCGTGCGCAGCATCAGCGAGCTATTGAGTAGCCCGGCGATCATGAAGAAAGCTGTTTGCATCGCCCAGGCGGTGCCATCCAGTTGGATGCGCAGCACTTCCCCGGCGGCAAGGAGACGCGCTTTTTCGGCGGCATCCGTCGCAGCGACATACTGGTCGCTGAGAGTCACCAGTTCCACCAGCGGGCGACAGACGATGACCAGGCCCACCGCCAGCAGCGTCAGAATCAAGGCGACCAGTGCAAGCGATTCGTCTACTCGCCGCAAGGCTGCATACAAGGCCAGGAACATCAAAATACTGATCGGCCCAATCACCAGCATCGAAACATCGAGCGAGATTAGCCCGCCCAGCCGATCGGTGTGTAGGATGGAAAAGATGGCTTCGATGGAGATAGTATTGCCTCTATAGGGCCAGATAAAGTAAGCGACAATGGCGGAGGCAATCGACAGGGCGCTCAGGATGCTGGCAAGCGCGCCGAGGCGGTAGATGGTGCTGTAACGGGAGTCGGGGGTTTCCAACAGCCTGGTTGTGGTCACGGTCTGCTCCTTTACGGTAGATGTCAAACTTGCACTAAATCCACACAGAAAACCCCGCTGCGCCGAGAATCATGGTTCGCCACTATTCAGACCCGAGGAACAGCGCCAGCCCTGAGGCCAGGAAGCCGTTGGCCGCCAGCGTCAGTGAACCGGCAGCCAGCCAACGGGTAGCCGGGTCGCCAAGCAGCCTTGAGAACAACCAGGAGCCGTCCGGCCAGGTCAGGTCGGGACGCAGTTCGAAAAAACGCAGCGCCTGCCCAGCGTAGAGCAGGTGCACTAGCGCGTGTAGGATAAGAAAGAGTCCAGTCAGAGTCGTCATAGCGTCACTCATTGAAGTGCAATCAAGCTGGTCGCGATGAGCATGATGAGGTTGGCCGGCCCCCAGAGCAGCCGCTCCCTTCTGCTCGGTGTGGTCAGGTTGGCAATTGTCCCCAAAACAAAGAAGCCAGCCACAAACCAAATGGCAGTGCGGCTGAACGGGTGGAGCGCGCTAAAGGCCAGCCCCGACCGCGCCAGGACAATTGCGCCGAACAACATCAACACTACGATTTGCGCCAACGCAGCGATGCGCATCTTGGACGGCAGCTTCCCTGGGAATTTGCCGCCCAAGGTGTATTCGCCCCAGGGTGCGCCCAGCGCCAACGCCAGTTGAAATAGGATGACGATCGACGTCAAAAAAAGGAAGACAGCGACGGTTATGGTCATAGACGTACTCTCCCAAAAGCAAGAACCCTAGATGTGATTTACGTCCGTTGGCCGCTGGCAAATCCAGAGAGGGCCGCCAACACTGGCAGGCCGATATCAAGAACTACAAATAGCAGACTGCTCCGCGCCAGCATGGCTTCGCTGAAATAGTCTCCCAGTAGCCAACTTCCGGGCAGCCAGAGCGCCATCAAAACCAATGGCCAGGGCCACAGCACGGAGACGATGCGCCAACCCGTCCCGTCCAGGTTGATCGGCGAACGCAGGCGGCTGGCTGTCACTGCTGCAACTATCCCGATAAAGGCCGGCACGAATCCGCCGCCTACCAGCAGCGCCAGTACGGACAGCATCCCCAGGACAAGCCCGCCGCGCCTCCGCCCAGCAAAAGCCGCTGCCCAGACGATCATCCCCGAACCGACCAGGACGGCGCCAATCCCGGTGACGAACAGGTTCGGAATCAACGTCGTGGCCGGGAAGCAGGCGTGCCAGACCGCTTCTGGCTGGCAGGGCGGGCCGATGGCGTTGAATATCAGGCCGTCGGGAGCGCGGCTGCCCTGCAAACT
>JAWOGT010000372.1:0-6369 GCA_046496585.1 Halopseudomonas sp. | reverse complement strand
TCGGGCTCGGGGCCCTTGTTGTCGCTGCGGTTGTCAAAGCTGTCACCGGCAGAATGGTTGGAGTTGAAGAAATCCTTGCACGGAATATCCCGCGCCGCCCCGGCCATGCAGGCCTCGCTGGCGATGAACTGCTCGATCTGGTCAGCGGAGTCCCAGACCAGTTGGCCGTCTTCGTCCCAGATGGCAAAGGAGCGGGCCCCAAAGGCGTAGATCTGGTCATACATCAGGCGGTCACCGGCAGGATTTGGCTTGCCGCTGGCATCGAACATCTCTGGATTGCCGTCCGCATCCTTGCGATAGCCATCGGCCCAGCTGATGTTCAGGCGCCCGAGCTGATCGTCCTCACGGCAGCCACCGGGTTCACCCGCGCTGGCCCCACAATAGCCGAACACCTCCGGGTTGAGCAGGGCGCCAGCGGCCAGGGCGTTGAGCTGCGGCGGCATATCATCGCCGACCCGGAGGTTGAAGCCGTCAAGGTTGAACAGGTGCTTGAGGCGAATTTCCTCGACAAAGCCCTGACTGGCATCACCGTCCCAGTAGGCCTGATTGTCCTCACCCCAGGCGCGCGCATCACCCTCGTTGGCGGTGACAATGTAGGTCTTGCCATCGACGCTGTAGCTGCTGATGCTGTCGGGGTGGTACATGCCGACCACGCCCGGCCAGGTGTCGATCTCGATCACGCCATCCTTATCACTGGCGTCAAACCCATTGCCGTCTGCGCCGTGGTCCTTGTAGCCCAGGGGCAGGATGTCGGTGATGCGCGCGCTGGCAATATCCAGCTTGGCCAGGGCGTTGTTTTCCTGCAGGGCGACCCAGGCGGTGCTGCCGTCAGCGGACACGGTAATGTATTCCGGCTCCAGATCCTGCGCGACGCTGGCGTTGGGGCCGAAGATGCGCACGCCCTTATCATGCAGTGCCTGCTTCTGGCTGTTGAATGCCGTGAAACGGGCGGTATCGATACGGGTAATATTGCTGCCATCCAGGCGAATCACCGTGACCGAGCCTTCCGGGTCGACGGCATAATCATCACTGGGTTCACCCTCGTTGGCGACCAGCAGATAGCCACCGTCCGGGGTAAAGGTCAGCATGTCTGGCTGGGCGCCGACCTGGGTCAGGCTCAGCAGCTCAAGGCTGGTGGCGTCGTAGATGGCCGCATAGCCGGGACTGGTTTTGGGGTTGGCTTCGATGGCCACGGCCAGCAGTCCATCGCGGTAGGCAATGCTGTTAACCACGGCGCCCGGGGCAATGTCGTCAGCGGTCAGCGTGTCGATGAGCACGGGGTTTGCCAGATCGCGGGCATCGATGATGTCCACTGCCCCATTCAGGGCGTTGACCACGAAAATCTGCCGGTTGACCGGGTCGAAGGCCGGGATCTCTGCGGCGCTGACGCCAAACTCGCCGGAGCTGTAGCGCCCCAGCAGGCTCAGTGACAGGCTTTGCGGGGTGGCCGCCGGCGTGGCTACCGGAGCCGGGGCAGGGGGCGTCGGCACGGCCGTATCGTCGCTGCTGCTGTCCGAATTGCAGCCGGCCATGGCGGCCAACAGGCCGGCGGCGGTGGCGGTAAGTACCCATCTGTTCATGTCAGAATCCTTGGTTTTGTTCATGTGCTGACAGTGATAGGCACTTGGCATGACAGGCTGATGGCGATTCGATGTTGTTTTCGTGATACCCGGTAACGCCCGGCGCCGGCTGGGGTGTAGCGCAGTGATGGATTACACTGTTGGCATGAGCCAATTATTACCCGACGATCTGCTGCCGGACGGCTTTGAGCCGTTTGTGCTGGCCTCCCTGGCGGCGCATCCCGCCGGCCTGGATGAGTTCTCGCTGATTCGCGCGCTGGCGCAGGCCTTTCCTGCTTCGTTGTTTGCCGCGCCGGACGCCCTGCGAGATCCACTAACGTTGTTCCAGACGCATTTTCTGCTGTTCCACGCCCTTTATCGGTTGTCTGACCGGCTGCTGGCAGAGCAGCAGGAGCTTGAGATACATGCCCTGGGTATTCGGCTGTTGCCACGCCACGGCGGGCCATCGGGCGTACAGCTGGCGGACCCGCTGCGCAGCTATTATCTGGATTGGGCGCAGTGGGCCAGCACGCATAGCGAAGACGTCGAGCGCTTGCTCCAGGGCTACCGCCAGGGCCCCTTTGGCGTGGCCAGTGATGAGGTGGACCAGGCACTGGCGCTGTTTGGCGTTGCCGAACCGGTGACGGCGCGGCAGATAAAGCAGCGCTACCGGGCCCTGGTCAGCCAACATCACCCTGACCGCGGGGGTGATACCGGGCAGGTGCAGTCGATCAACGCCGCCTTGGTAATACTACAACGCTATTACGGACGAGCTTGAAGTCGCCAATCGCTCTAAGAGATGGGCGCACTTGACCTACAAACTTGGCTATAGTCGAAACGTGGGAATGCGACATTGCGTCGCACCCGAGCACCCGCTGCCGACCCACAGTCAGGACCGCGGGAATGAATAATAAATCCGGAGAAATGACCATGATTCATCACGTTGTGGGGTTGTTCACCCATCCTGATCGGGAATGGAAAGAAATCAAGGGTGAAGACGAAAGTATCGGCCATATGTACCTCACCCATGTGCTGATCCTCGCCGCCATTCCGGCGGTGTCGGCCTTTATCGGCACTACACAGATCGGTTGGGCCATCGGCACTGCCGACGCGGTCAAGCTGACCACCGCCAGTGCGTTGTCCATGACGGTGCTGTCGTACCTGGCCATGCTCGCCGGCGTCGCCGTGATGGGCGCCTTTATTCACTGGATGGCGCGCACCTACGATTCCAGCCCCTCACTCAGTGATTGCATTGTGTTCGCCGCGTACACGGCCACGCCGTTATTCATTGCCGGCGTTGCTGCGCTCTATCCGAGCCTGTGGCTGGGCATGTTGGCGGGCACGGCAGCCATCTGCTACACCGTTTATCTGCTCTACCAGGGCATCCCGATTTTTATGGAAATCCCCCCTGAAGAAGGCTTCATGTTCTCCAGTTCGATCCTCGCAGTGGGTCTGGTAGTACTGGTGGCGATGATAGCTACCTCGGTTATTTTTTGGGGAATGGGCGTCGGTCCTATCTACGTTCGTTAATACCCCGCAGGTCAAAGCCCCTTGCCGGTTGAAAGATCGGCAGGGGGTTTTGTTTTTTAGTCATGCCAATTCCGGCTACTATGGCGGCTTTTCATGCCGGAGTTGCCATGGCCAGCCTGAGTGTCAACCAGAACAAGCTGCAAAAGCGCCTGCGCCGCCAGACCGCCGAAGCCGTCACCGATTACAACATGATCGAGGACGGGGACAAGGTGATGGTCTGCCTGTCCGGCGGCAAGGACAGCTATACGTTGCTGGACATGCTGCTACACCTGCAGCGGGTTGCGCCCATCCATTTTGAGCTGGTGGCGGTCAACCTTGATCAGAAGCAGCCGGGTTTCCCCGAGGACGTGCTGCCCACTTATCTGCGAGCGCTGGGTGTGGATTACCACATTCTTGAGCGAGACACTTATTCGATCGTCATGGATAAAGTGCCCGAGGGCAAAACCACCTGTTCACTGTGTTCACGCTTGCGCCGCGGCAACCTGTATAACTTCGCCGATGAAATCGGCGCAAATCGCCTGGCGCTGGGGCACCACCGCGATGACATCGTCGAAACCTTTTTTCTCAATATGTTCCATGGCGGCAGCCTTAAAGCCATGCCGCCCAAATTGCGCTCGGACGATGGGCGCAATGTGCTGATCCGGCCCCTGGCCTATTGCAATGAGAAGGATATCGCTGCCTATGCCCGGATGCGGGAATTTCCGATCATCCCGTGCAATCTGTGCGGCACGCAGGAAAATTTGCAGCGCAAGGTGATCAAGCAGATGCTCCAGGGCTGGGAACAGGAAAACCCCGGCCGGGTCGACAGTATCTTCCGTTCCTTGCGGCATGTGCATCCGTCCCAGCTGGCGGATACCCAGCTATTTGATTTTGCCAGTTTGCGGGTTGACGAATCAGCGCCACCGCGGCTGCTCAGTTTAACCAATCTGGGATGACCCTTGATTGACCCTTGATCGACCCAGGCCAGGAGCCAAGATGCGCGACTATCGCTGGTTACACGAGTTTTGCCTGAATCGTTTTGGCTCGGCTGCGGCGCTGGAAGCCCGGCTGCCGCAGTCGCGCAGCCCAGACCAGTTGCGTGCCCTTAGCGATGACCGCTACCTGTCCACCCTGGCGCTGCGGGTCTTTCGTGCTGGCATGACACACAGCACGGTGGATGCCAAGTGGCCGGCGTTCGAGGAGGCCTTCTTTGGCTTCGATCCCGACAAGGTGGTGCTGATGGGCGATGAACATATTGAGCGCTTGATGCAGGAGGTGCGCCTGATCCGGCATTTGCGCAAATTGCGCAGCGTGCCGCGCAACGCACAGATGCTGCTGGATATCCGGGTCGAGCACGGCAGTGTCGGCAATCTGATCGCCGACTGGCCGGTAACGGATATCACCGGGCTGTGGCGACGCCTGAGCAAGCAGGGTAACCAGTTGGGTGGGCTCTCGGCGCCGCGCTTTTTGCGCATGGTCGGCAAGGATACCTTCGTCGTGACGGACGATGTGGCGGCGGCGCTGAAGGCGCAAAAGATCGTCGACAAGGCGCCGACCAGCCAGCGTGATCTGGCCGCAACCCAGGCGTATTTCAATATGCTGTATGCGCAGAGCGGTAGGCCCCTGTGTCAGTTGTCCGTCATGTTAGCCAGCACCAGCAATCACTGAGCATAGTGGCTTTTAGCCAAATAACTTGACTATCAGGGACTTGAGAGGCACAGTTCAAGCATTGTCATGCTCTCCGGTAGACCTATGCCCATCAGGATTCTTGCTCCTCTGGTATTGCTAGCCCTGCTGGCCGGTTGCTCCAGTGCGCCTAGACAGGGCTCAACCGGCGTCTGGACACCTGACTCCACCGCCGCAGCGACACCCGCCTCCACGTCCTCAGCCAAGCCCTCAGCCAGGTCCGCCAGCACCTCTGCACCGCGCACTGTTTCCCGTTCCCGTTCCCGATCAACCGCCAGCTCGTCCACCCGCGCACCCTTGATTCGTGCTCTGCCGCCCGTGAATCAGGATATCGTGTTCCATGCGATTGGCCTGGTGGGTATTCCCTACAGCTATGGTGGCAGCACTCCGGAAACCGGGTTTGATTGCAGCGGTCTGATCAAATATGTGTATCAGCAGGCGGTTGGCATGTCTTTGCCGCGCACCACGGCGGGTCTGAATGCTCTGGCCGCGAAGAACCCGGCGGTCGACTCACTGCAGCCGGGCGATCTGGTGCTGTTTGCCATGAACGGGGGCAATCGGGTCGATCATGCCGGCATCTATGTTGGCGACGGTCGCTTCCTGCATGCGCCCAGCAGCGGCGGCAAAGTCCGGGTCGACGATATGCAAAGCAACTTCTGGCAGCGTACCTACACCGGCGCCCGCCGCGTACTGCAATAATCCCGCCCGTTTTTATCGCATATATTCCGTTGTGAGTGTCGACCGTCAACAATTGATTTGCGTGCTGTTTTATGAGAACGCAGCTGCGTTGTCGTTGAAATGTCATCCGCGCGTCACCGCCGCGTCATGAAATCACCCTAGCGTTGTATTGTGAGTCGCAATGTAGCGTGTTGGATTATTGGAAAAGGTGATTTTATGGCGCCGAATCTTTCACGACCGACGATGCTGTCGGTAGAACAATTGGGTGTGACTTACCCCGGCGGTGTGGAGGCGCTGCGCGCCACCTCGGTAACTTTTCAGCGGGGCGAATTCACCGTGTTGCTGGGCCTGTCCGGCGCCGGCAAGTCGACTTTGCTGCGCACCTTGAATCATCTGGTCAAGCCTACCAGTGGCCAGGTGGTGTCCAGCGAGTTTGGCCACCTGATCGAGCCGGCTAATCTGCGCCAATATCGGCGCAAGACGGCCATGGTTTTCCAACACCATCAGTTGATTCTGCGGCATAGCGCGCTAGAAAACGTGTTGACCGGTCGGCTGGGCTATCACAGCACCTGGCGCAGCTTTTTCCCGCTGCCCCGTGAAGATCTGCAACTGGCGATGCATTGCCTTGAGCGTGTCGGCCTTGCCGATAAGGCACTTATGCGCGTCGATCAGCTGTCTGGTGGACAGCAGCAGCGTGTAGGCATCGCCCGGGCACTGGCACAGCAACCGAGCATGATCCTCGCCGATGAGCCGGTAGCCAGCCTGGACCCGGCCACCTCGGAAAAGGTGCTCTCGCTGCTCAAGCGGATATGCAGTGAGGACGGCATCACCGCCGTTGTGTCATTGCACCAGCTGGAATATGCGCAACGCTTTGCCGACCGAATAATTGGTTTGGCAAACGCGCACATCGTTTTTGATGCCACTCCTTCGCAGCTCA
>JAWOGT010000354.1:0-3377 GCA_046496585.1 Halopseudomonas sp. | reverse complement strand
GAAGGCTATTTCCAGAAGCTGAATCTGATCAAGCACTTGAGTGTGACCCGTGGCAATGGCTTGCGGGCCATGGTCAAACGCATCCAGGCCACTGCTGGGGGGTGAGTTGCGGATTTTCAGGTATTTCAGGTATTGATGTGCAGGCAATTATGCCATGCCGGCGTCTGCTCATTGTCATCGCTGGCAACTGGCTATAAAGTGCACCCATCATTTCGACGGCACCAGCGGGCCACCCGGCTGGTCCACCCTGGGCTGTGAGCCCTCGGACATAATAATAACAGCGCCACTTGAGAGTTCTATGCGGAATTCCAATCAGAGCATTTTGATACGTCTCAGAGAAGACTTTCAGTTATCCATCATCACCCTCGTCGGGTTGTGTTCGGTAATTGGCATTACGCCCTATATTGTATACCGCCTGCTTGAAGGCAATCTGTGGGTCGGGTTGGTAGACGCCTTTCTGGTTATCAGTACCGGTTTTTGTGTTGGTTACGCCTGGTTTACCGGCGACACCACCAGACCTGGCCAATTTCTCGCGGTGATTTATTCTGTCGGTGCTGTTCTGGTCACGATCAAACTCGGCGTGAACGGGCTGTTCTGGTTTTATACCTTGATCCTGTTTAACTTCTTTGTTGTGCCTCCGTTGCAGAGCGCAGTCGCCACCTTGGCCGCACTGATCGCACTTTGTACCTATGGCTACCTGAATCCCGGGCTGGTCTTCGAAAGCCATTACCAGATGACCTCCTTTGCTGTGACCTGTCTGATTGCCAGCCTGTTTGCCTCGGTGTTTGCCTACCGTGTGCGCCGCCAACGCGAACAGTTGATCGAATTGGCTACGCTGGATCCTTTGACGCGCGCGGGTAATCGTCGGGCGATGGACACCGAGCTGGCTATCGCCATGGCCGATTACCAACGTTACTCGAACCCTTACGGGATGTTGGTTCTGGACCTGGATTTGTTCAAGGAAGTCAATGACCTGCATGGGCACAAAGCCGGCGATTTGGTGTTGACCGAATTTACCCGGATAGTCAGGCAAAGTTGCAGACAGTCCGATCGCCTGTTTCGCATGGGTGGGGAAGAGTTCGTACTGCTGTTGCCCAGGGTTGACCGTCTGGGACTCGAGCGCGCAGCCAAGCATATTTGCACCAGCGTTGCCGCGCAATTGCAGAGTCCCGGCGGCCCGGTAACAGTATCGATTGGCGGCTGCATGCTGCGCGACCACGCCAGCAGCGATGACTGGATGCATGAAGCCGATCAGTGCCTGTACCAAGCCAAAGACCAGGGCCGCAATGGCTATGTGATCAGCCCCGCAGGCTGAATGAGCTGCTAGCCTGCGCAGCTAGCGGCGCGATCCATGTTAGGCTTTGGCGAATATCATGCTCGGAGCTACAACCATGACACTGGCTGACAACTATAGTGACGCGAATTTTTGGCGCAAGCTCGGCGGTTATGCCAAGAAGGCCGGTTTGGGTGTGGTGGAAAGGGCTTTGTATCTGTATTACGCAGCACAGCGACCTGAAACTCCGGCTTGGGCCAAGACTATCATCTACGGCGCACTGGCTTATTTCATCATGCCCATCGACGTTATCCCGGATTTTATTCCGATCGTGGGTTATTCCGACGACCTGGGTGCTTTGGCTGCAGCACTGGGGTTAGTGTCGCTATACATCAACGACGACGTCAAACAGCGCTCCCGGGACACCCTGGAGCGCTGGTTCGGCCCAGGTCAGGGATAAGAGTTGAACACCGAGGTCTCATCCTGCTGGTCAATACTGATCACATCGTAACTATCAACCCGATCGCCGACTTCCATCCCCGGTGAGCCGAGTGGCATTCCAGGGACCGCCAGGCCGACGATATCCGGATGCTGACGCATGTTGAGAATGTCTGCCGCCGGCACGTGACCCTCGATAAATCGGCCATCCACCACGCCGGTATGACATGAGGCCAGTTCCTGTGGAACACCAAGCTCGCGCTTGACCTCCGTCATATTCTTCTCAATATGATCTGTTACGCTAAACCCATTGCTTTCAAGATGCTCGATCCACGCCTTGCAGCAACCGCAGTTAGGATCACGATAAACATCGATAGCTACTGGGTCAGCTGCTTGAAGCGCAGAGGCGATAAGACTGGCAGCCAGGGCGACCGATGCTATTAAAGGTTTCATGAGATTACTCCTTGGTTTCGCCCAGATTACTTGGTCCTACGGGCAGTGACAATTCAATCAGACCGAGTCAGGGGATCTGTTGTATCAACATGTAGGTTTGGAGTGCGAAGGTATGGACGGTAACTTGCGGGATTACTTGCAGTCTTCACTGGTCTGTCAATATAGGGCGCTGGATCAGCATCTCGTGCACTTGGCAGATCCTGCTGCGCCGGAAGCCTTGCACCAGACACGCATTGCGCTACGTAGCCTCCGCAGCCTGCTGCGGCCCTGGCGAGATCAGGGAGAGTGGCTTGGCAGCGTCGATTGCATCGCGGCAGAACTGGGGCGCAGTACCAGCCCCTTACGCGACAGACAGGTGTTGATCCAGGAGCTCGAAGAACGTGGCCTGCACTACCAGGCGGTGTCCCGCGCAGAATCGGTGGCTACGGCATGCAGGTTGCTCGGCAGTGACCATCGGTATCACTTGCTACTGCTGGCGATTATTTCCCTGGAAGAACGGCTAGCCGCTGGGGGCGCAGATTATCAACTCAATCCGGCCACGCTGGCCGATTATACCGACAACCTGGTACGCAAGCTGCTTAAGATCTTGCGCCACCCGCATCAAGATTTGCATAATGTTCGTATAGAAATCAAGAAGCTACGCTACTTATATCAAGCTTATTATGAGCATCTAGGACCGAGTCCGGAGCTGACCAGGGCGCTGAAGCGCGCTCAGGCCGAACTCGGCGATTGGCACGACAATCTGCAATGGCTGTTGATCGCTGAAAATGAATCCGATCTGCATTGCTGCAGGGACTACTGGCAGACGCAGATTGATGTGAAAGCGCAGCGCGCGCAGAAAAGACTGAAGAAGCTGCGCAAGCTACTGCAGCTCAGCCTGTGATCGTGGGCTGATTTAACGACGCGCGATGACCCACACCGCATGCACGATGCGAGTATGTGTTTCAATCGCCGACCTCACGCATGAAAGTCGATAGCCTGATATTGCAGGCCGATGCAGTGGTGCGCGGCAAGGGGGTGACGCCGAGTTGGTATGCTCCATGCTACGAGCAAGCGCATCCGGGTGGTTTTGTGCGTGCCTGGAAGGCTGGCAACCAGCAAGCCTGCCGGTTACCTTGCCAAGCCATTTTGGCCACCCGGCGAAAAAAGTCGCCGCGCTGCAGCGCTGGTTACAGGCATCAGGCACTGAAGCCAGTAACCAGCGCTGCAGCGC
>JAWOGT010000337.1:0-3633 GCA_046496585.1 Halopseudomonas sp. | reverse complement strand
GCCAGGATGCGTGGCAGTTTCCACAGGGCGGTATTCAGCATGATGAGACGCCCGAGCAGGCGTTATACCGTGAACTGCACGAAGAAGTGGGCCTGATGCCCGAGGATGTCGAAATTCTTGCCTGCACCCGTGGCTGGTTGCGTTACCGTTTGCCGCCGCGCCTGATTCGTAGCCACTCACAACCGGTATGTGTTGGCCAGAAGCAGAAATGGTTTTTGCTGCGGTTGACGGCTGATGAGCAACAGGTGTGCATGACCAAGACGCCCAAGCCGGAGTTTGATGGCTGGCGCTGGGTCAGTTACTGGTACCCACTGGGTCAGGTGGTGGCCTTCAAGCGTGACGTTTACCGTCGCGCCATGAAGGAGTTGGCGCCGAGACTGCCCCTGGGTTTGGGTGAGAGCGATTGGATCGAAACGACTGGATGGAAACGTGAGTAAACCGACGTGAGCATGCTCAACACCCTGCGGCGTATTGTTCAGGAAGTGAACTCAGCCAAGGACCTGATCACCGCACTCGACA
Organism: Halopseudomonas sp.; assembly: GCA_046496585.1. GTDB lineage: Bacteria > Pseudomonadota > Gammaproteobacteria > Pseudomonadales > Pseudomonadaceae > Halopseudomonas. The sequence goes on along the minus strand of JAWOGT010000337.1, from coordinate 3,114 downwards.
TTATTGTCCAGCGTGTGCGTGAGGCCATGGGGACAGAAGTGTGTTCGGTCTATTTGCTCGACCCGGACAGTAGTCGTTACGTGCTGATGGCCACCCAGGGTCTGAACAAGGATGCCGTGGGCGTCGTCAGCATGGCCAATAACGAAGGCCTGATCGGCTACGTGGGCGCGCGCGAGGAGCCGGTCAACCTGGAAGACGCCGCTGCCCACCCGAAATTCCGCTATTTTGCCGAGACGGGCGAAGAGCGCTTTGCGTCTTTTCTGGGTGTGCCGATCATTCACCACCGCCGCGTCATGGGCGTACTGGTGGTACAGCAGAAAGAGCGCCGGCAGTTCGACGAGTCCGAAGAATCCTTTCTGGTCACCATGAGTGCGCAATTGGCCGGGGTCATCGCCCACGCCGAAGCGACGGGTTCAATCCATGGGCTGGGCTGGGCTGGCGAAGCGATTCAGGATACCCGTTTTGATGCGGTGCCGGGTGCGCCTGGCGTGGCGATCGGCCAGGCCGTGGTGATTCTGCCACCGGCCGATCTGAAAGCGGTGCCGGATAAGCATATCAGCGATATTGAGGCTGAAGTCCTGCGCTTTCGTCGCGCGATCGAGGCTGTGCGCCGGGATATGCACGACATGTCCGCCAAGTTGTCGACGCAGCTCAGGCCGGAAGAACTGGCACTGTTCGATGTGTACTTGATGATGCTCGATGACGCGGCCCTGGGTAACGAAGTCCTGGTGGTGATACGCCGTGGGCAATGGGCCCAGGGCGCACTGCGTGAAGTGGTCAACGCGCATATCAACCGCTTCGAGATGATGGACGATCCTTACCTGCGTGAACGCGCCTCGGACGTCAAGGATCTGGGCCGGCGTATTCTGGCATATCTGCAGGAAGCCAACACCGAAGAGCGGGTATTCCCCGATCAGACCATTCTGGTCAGCGAAGAGCTGTCACCGGTGATGCTCGGCGAAGTCCCCAAGGAGAAGCTGGTCGGTCTGGTCTCGGTGCTCGGCTCGGGCAGTTCGCATGTGGCCATTCTGGCGCGGGCCATGGGCATTCCGACGGTCATGGGTGCAGTGGATCTGCCCTACACGCGCATGGACGGCCTGGAGCTGATTGTCGACGGCAACCATGGTGAGGTGTATTCCAATCCCTCACAGGAGCTGCGCCGGCACTATCTGGAAATAGTTCGCGAAGAGCTGGAGCTGGTTCAGGGGCTGGAAAAGCTGCGTGATGTGCCCTGTGTGACCACGGACGGCCACCGCATGCCCCTGTTCGTCAACACCGGGTTACTGGCAGACGTGGCGCGCTCGCTCGATCGCGGCGCCGAGGGTGTCGGGCTGTACCGCACTGAAGTGCCGTTCATGATCCAGGATCGATTTCCCAGCGAAAAGGAGCAGCAGGCGACCTACCGCGAACAACTCGAGGCCTTCCATCCCTTGCCGGTGACCATGCGTAGCCTGGATATCGGTGGCGACAAGGCCTTGACCTACTTCCCCATCCGCGAAGATAACCCGTTTCTCGGCTGGCGCGGTATCAGGGTCACGCTGGACCACCCGGAAATCTTTCTGGTGCAGACGCGGGCCATGCTCAAGGCCAGCAAGGGCCTGAACAATCTGCGCATCATGTTGCCGATGATCAGCAGCGTCTACGAGGTCGAAGAGGCCCTGCATCTGATCCACCGGGCGCACAGCGAAGTCTGTGATGAAGGCATGGAAGTGCCGATGCCGCCGGTGGGCGTGATGATCGAAGTGCCTGCGGCGGTCTATCAGGCTCGCGAGCTGGTGCAGATGGTCGACTTTCTTTCGGTGGGTACCAACGATCTGACCCAGTACCTGCTGGCGGTTGATCGTAACAATCCGCGGGTAGCGGACTTGTATCACTCGCTGCATCCGGCGGTATTGCAGGCGTTGATCAAGGTCGCCACCGCTTGTCGTGAAGCCGGCAAGCCGATGAGTGTCTGCGGCGAGATGGCCGGTGACCCGGCCTCTGCGGTGTTGTTGATGGCCATGGGTTGCGATGTACTGTCGATGAACGCGACCAACCTGCCCAAGGTTAAATGGCTGCTGCGGCAGATATCCCTGAGTGACGCCAAGGCGCTACTCGATGAGGTGATCGGGCTGGACAATCCGTACCTGGTGCAAAGCACGCTGCATTTGGCGCTGCGCAATATGGGCCTGGAAAAGGTGCTGCGCCAGGGTCGTTAGCCGCGGCGCGGCAGCAGATCCCAACCGGACTCGCCGAGCAGCTTGCCGTTGCGGCCGAAGCGTCGCTCGACAAAATGAATGTCTTCCTGGCCGCTGATGCTCAGCAGGCTGCTGGAGCGCGTGCCGTAGTCTTGGCTGACAATAAAGGCCGCGGAGAGCATGCGCTCCCATTCCAGGTTCACTCCGGTCTGCGGCAGCAGCTCGTCGGCATAGACGTGCGTATCCTCGAGCAGCGCCAGCAGCGCATCGGGTGCGGCCTGCAGGTTGGCTGCCAGCCGCTCACGCAGGGTAAGCTGCTTCGGCCAGTTGCTCTGCAGTTGTCCGTTGGACAGGGCATAGATGCCCGGCTGAAGACGAAGGGGCTGCCGCTCTTCGCTATTGTACAGCCACAGCTCCTGCGGGTTGCCGACCAGCAGGTTGAACGGACTGAAGTCGGCTTGTTGATCCGCCAGCGCCTGCAGATACTGCCCAGGCGGATCATTCGAGCGCAGATAATCCAGTACCAGTGCACCGCGTGACAGCGCCCCCTGGCGTACCCCCGGTGCGCGAATATTGGTCAGCGTGGCAAACCGCGATCGGCGGGTCACGCCCAGCCAGGTGCCGCCGGCCTGCAGGTCCTTGCCGGCGAGCAGGTCGGGTTGTCCCTCTGCGGACCAGAAATCCGCTGCGCGAGTTGGCCGGGCATGGAATTCGTCACGGTTGCCAAGCAGCGTCAGGGGCTGACCGCCCACTTGCCAGGCAAAGGCCAGTAGGCACATGCTCAAGTCTCCTTGTTTGCAGGCAGTGTACCGGCATTTGCCGGCCCTGGGCGCAATCTACCAGGTGATTGGTTGACTGAATGGCAGGGTATTGCCAGACACAGGACCGACTCATTGGCTCGGCCTTGTGTCTGGCCCGCGCGGTTGCTTGAGCCTTA
>JAWOGT010000328.1:0-8617 GCA_046496585.1 Halopseudomonas sp. | reverse complement strand
CGGGCCTTGTTCTTTTCGATGATGCGCACGTTGTAGCGGTTCTCGATGGCCTCGGCCAGCCGCTCGCCGATGTTGCCGCCGCCGGCGATCAGGATACGCTTGTAGTTTTTCTCCAGGCGCCGCAGCTCGCTCATCACGGCGCGAATGTCGTGGGTCGCGGCAATGAAGAACACCTCATCATCGGCCTCGATGATGGTGTCGCCCTTGGGGATAATTGGCCGGTTCTTGCGGAAAATCGCCGCCACCCGGGTATCCACGCCGGGCATGTGCTGGCGCAGGAAGCGCAGCTCCTGACCAACCAGCGGGCCGCCGTAATAGGCGCGCACCGCGACCAGTTGCACCTTGCCGTCGGCGAAGTCCAGCACCTGCAAGGCGCCAGGATTTTCGATCAGACGCTTGACGTAGGTGGTGACCGCCTGTTCCGGGCTGATCAACACATCGATCGGCACTGCGTCGTTGTGGAACAAGCCGCCGCGCGTCAGGTACGCCGATTCGCGGATACGGGCGATCTTGGTCGGCGTGCGAAACAGCGTGTAAGCCACCTGACAGGCGATCATGTTGGTTTCATCACTGCTGGTCACGGCGATCAGCATGTCGGCGTCGTCGGCGCCGGCCTGGCGCAATACGGTCGGAAACGAGCCCTTGCCGATCACCGTGCGTATATCCAGACGGTCACCCAGTTCACGCAAGCGTGGGCCGTCAGTATCGATCACGGTAATGTCGTTGGCTTCGCTGGCCAGTTCGGCGGCCAGACTGCCGCCCACCTGACCGGCGCCGAGAATAATGATTTTCATCTAACGGCTGTCCCCTTGTCTTCGCGAGTGTAGCTCTGCGCGGCCGGGCTGGCGCTTGTTTTCATCAGTTTCGCCAGATAGAAACCATCATGGCCCTGTGGCTGTGGCAATAACTGTCGACCATGCGGCTGGGGCAAGCCGTAGTCGGCGACGATCGACAACTCCCGCGCGCCGGGCTGGCGGGCAAGAAAGGCGGCAATCACCCGGGTGTTTTCCTCGGGCAGTACCGAGCAGGTGGCGTACACCAGTATGCCGCCGACCTCGAGTGTTTGCCAGAGACTGTCCAGCAGCTCGCCCTGCAGCCTGGCCAGGGCGGTAATATCTTCGGCCTGGCGGGTGAGCTTGATATCCGGGTGCCGGCGGATCACACCAGTGGCTGAACAGGGGGCGTCGAGCAGAATGCGCTGGAATGGCTGGCCATCCCACCAGGCGTCGAGGTCGCGGCCATCGGCTGCCTGCAAGGTGGCCGACAGGCCCAGGCGCTGCAGATTGTCGCGCACGCGTTGCAGGCGCCGCGGTTCCAGATCCAGCGCCAGCAGTTCCTGCAGTGCTGGCTGCAGTTCGAGGATATGGCAGGTCTTGCCACCGGGCGCGCAGCAGGCATCCAGCACCCGCTGGCCGGGCTGCAGTTCCAGCAGCGGCGCGGCCAGTTGCGCGGCCTCATCCTGCACGCTCACCCGTCCGCTGTCGAAGCCGGGCAGTCGGTATACGTCGCAGGACTGGTCCAGGCTGATACCGGCCGGACTGTAAGGGCTGGCGACGGCGGCGAAGCCGGCGGCGCGCAGATCGGCCAGATACGCCTGGCGTGAGCCCTGTAGCGCATTGACCCGCAGGGTCATCGGCGGATGCGCATTATTGGCTGTGCAGATGGCTTCCCAGTGCTGCGGCCAGTCGGCCTTGAGCTGCTTCTGCAGCCAGCGCGGATGGGCCAGGCGGATGGTTGGGTCGTGTTCCAGACCCTCAAGCAAGGTCTGTCCTTCGCGCTGGGCCCGGCGCAGCACGGCATTGAGTAACCCTTTGGCCCAGGGCTTTTTCAGCGCCTTGGCGGCATTCACGGTTTCGTCTATCGCTGCGTGGGCAGGAATACGGGTAAACAACAGCTGGTACAGCCCGACCAGCAGCAAGGCGTGCAGATCGCGGTCGGCAGCTTTCAGGGGTTTGTCCAGCAGGGCGTTGGCCAGGCCGTCGAGCCGCTGAAACCAGCGTGCGGTGCCGAAAGCCAGCTCCTGGGTCAGTGCCTGGTCGCGCTCGGCGACATGCTGGCTCTGCGCCGGCAGGCTGGTGCCCAGCGACGCCTTGCCGGCCATCACCGTGGCCAACGCATTGGCAGCCGCCAGGCGCGGGCTCACAGGCCGTTGTCCAGCCGTTGCCCCGGGGCGAACTGGTCGCGCCGGGCGTTGTACATATCGCTGAATGCCAGGGGCTTGCCACCGGGCATCTGCAGCCGGGTCAGGCGCAGGCTGCCGCTACCGCAGCCGACCAAGAGTCCGCTTTTGCTGCACTCGAGAATCTCCCCGGGCTGGCCGGTAGTATCCTCCGGCTCTGCCGCGTGTACTTTCAACGGCTGGCCCTGCCAGCTGGCATGGGCCAGTGGCCAGGGGTTGAACGCCCGGATCTGGCGGCTGAGCTCCAGCGCCGGGCGATTCCAGTCGATGGCCGCTTCGGCCTTGCTGAGCTTGTGCGCGTAGGTGGCTTGAGCGTCATCCTGGATGTCGCCCTTGAGCGTTCCCGCAGCCAGCCCGGCCAGCGCCTGTATCACTGCGGCCGAGCCAAGTGCGGCGAGCCGGTCATGCAGGCTGCCGCCGGTGTCGTCAGCGCTGATAGGGGTGCTGACCTTGAGCAGCATTGGGCCGGTATCCAGACCGGCCTCCATGCGCATGACGGTCACGCCGCTCTCAGGATCACCCGTCTCTATGGCCCGTTGAATCGGTGCTGCACCGCGCCAGCGTGGCAGCAGCGAGGCATGGCTGTTGATGCAACCCAGGCGCGGGATATCCAGCACGACCTGGGGCAGAATCAGCCCGTAGGCAACCACCACGAACAGATCAGGCTGTAAGGCGGCCAGTTCGGCCTGCGCCTGCTCATCACGCAGGCTGAGCGGCTGGAATACCGGCAGGTCATGCTGCAGGGCCAACTGTTTGACAGCACTCATGGCCAGCTTGTGACCCCGGCCAGCGGGGCGATCGGGCTGGCTATACACGCCAACAATCTGCAGCTTGGCATCTATCAGCGCCTGCAGGTGGGCGGCAGCGAATGCCGGGGTGCCGGCAAAAACAATGCGTAGAGAAGAGGAGTCCATGCGGTTCCCGAGACGGCTAAATAAAAAGGCTTGCCGAAGCAAGCCTTGCGCTGCTGTTGCAGACCTCAGGCATTGGCCTGTTGCTTGTGCAGTTTTTCCAGCTTTTTACGAATCCGGTCGCGTTTCAGGCTGGACAGGTAATCGACAAAGAGTTTGCCGTTCAAATGGTCGCATTCATGTTGGATACAGACCGCCAGCAAGCCCTCGCAGATTTCTTCGAAGGCTTCGCCGTCACGGTTCAGTGCCTTGACCCGCACGCGCTCAGGCCGGGTCACCGTTTCATAGAAGCCGGGGACCGACAGGCAACCCTCCTGCATCTCTTCCAGGTCCTCAGTCAAAGGCTCTAGTTCGGGGTTGATGAACACCCGTGGGTCATTGTTGTCTTCGGAAATGTCGATCACCACGACCCGCTCGTGCACATTCACCTGACTGGCTGCCAGGCCAATGCCGGGAGCGTCATACATGGTCTCGAGCATATCGTCGAGCAACTGACGGATGCGTGCATCCACCGCCACCACTGGCTTGGCAATGGTACGCAGGCGTGGATCAGGAAATTCTAAAATGTTTAATATGGCCATGTCGGTTTGTGACGCAATTCTGGAATTAATCTAATTTGTGCTGCTAAGATGATGAGCAGCTTGGAATTAAAGCGGATCCGACGTATATAAAGCTTCCGTCAAATCGGGTTGCTGGCCTCTATAATAAAGGGATTCATGTCATGAGGAAAACATTACTCGGTCTTCTGCTGCTCTCAATCAGTTTTTGGGCGCAGGCACAGGAGCCCGTTTTTAGGGATGGTCATCCGCAACAGTATCAGGTTGTCAAGGGCGATACACTTTGGGATATTGCCGGACGCTTTCTGAGTCTGCCCTGGAAATGGCCGGAAATCTGGCATGCCAACCCGCAAATCAATAACCCCCACCTGATCTACCCCGGCGATATGATCTCGCTGGTCTACATCGATGGCCAGCCACGGCTGACGGTCAATCGTGGCCAGGGCGGCACTATCAAGCTGTCGCCAACCGTGCGCTCGCAGCCGGTGGCCGAGGCCATTCCGACCATACCCCTGGAAGCGATCAATGCCTTTCTGCGCGCCGGGCGCATTGTCGATGATCCTGCAGTACTTGAAGCGGCACCCTACGTGATCGGTGGCCAGGGTGAGAGTGTCCTCGCTGGCGCGGGCAGCCGGGTGTATGCGCGGGGCAGGATCGATCCGGCGATTCCGGGATACGGCATTTACCGGCGTGAAAAAGCCTATACCGATCCGCACACCGGTGAGTTTCTTGGCATCCACGCCCAGGAACTCGGTCATGCCGAAGTGGCGACGAGCGAGCGTGATATCGCCACACTGGATATCACCCGCAGCAGCCAGGAGATCCGCGTCAATGATCGTCTGCTGCCCAGCGAAGAGCGTTCGATTGCATCGACCTTCTTTCCCAGTGAGCCGGCCAACGACGTTAGTGGTCTGATTCTGGATGTGCCCAACGGCGTGACCCAGATCGGCCAATACGATGTGGTATTGATCAACAAGGGTGCCCGTGACGGCCTCAAGGAAGGCAGCGTGCTGTCGATCTTCAAGACCGGTGAAGTGGTGCGCGACCGCGTTCAGAACGAGCAGGTCAGCCTGCCCGACGAGCACGCCGGCTTGATGATGGTGTTCCGTGCCTATGACAAGATGAGCTACGGCATCGTCCTGGAAGCCAGTCGTCAGATGGCGATCATGGACAAGGTCCGTAACCCCTGAGGCTAGCCGTCTAATGTCGCTCGGCAGCGCCTGAAACCGGCGCTGCCGTCTTCTGATCAAGGATGATCCATGCCTTCTCCCCTGTCTGACAGCCGCCAGGCCCTGGTGGCTCTGTCGCTGCTGGATGGGCTGGGCGCCCGCGCCCTGACCCGTCTGTTGCAGCGGGTTCCCCGACCCGCCGACCTTCTCGAAGCCGATTTTTTTCACCTGCAGTCACTGGGCCTCAAGCCGCGCGTTATCGAGGCGATCCAGGCCTGGCAGACCGGTGACGCTGATCTGCATGTGCGCTTCGAGCGCGTTCAGCGCTGGCTTGAGCAGCCTGGTTGCAGCGTGCTGTGTCTGGACTCGCCAGACTACCCGGCGCTGCTCCGCGAGATTGCTGATCCGCCACTGCTGCTGTATCTGCGTGGCAACCCGCGACTGCTCCATGATCCGCAGCTGGCAATGGTTGGCACCCGCCATCCCGGCCCGCATGGCGCCGCCACCGCCCGGGCCTTCGCGCGCAGCTTTACCGCCAGCGGCTTGCTGGTCACCAGTGGCATGGCGCTGGGTATCGATGGTGCCTGCCACCAGGGTGCATTGGATGCAGGCGGCCAGACCATTGCGGTGTGGGGCACCGGGCTGGACAACTGCTACCCCAGGCGGCACCAGGCGCTGGCTGCGCAGATTGTCGAGCAGGGCGGCTTGCTGGTCTCCGAGCAGCCACCGGATGCGGTAGCCCAGCCGGGACAGTTTCCGCAGCGCAACCGCATCATCAGTGGTCTGAGTCTGGGTACCCTGGTGGTGGAGGCCAGCCTCAACAGTGGTTCACTGATTACCGCGCGGCTGGCGCTGGAACAGAACCGCGAGGTGTTCGCCATGCCCGGCTCGATCCACAATACCCAGGCCAAAGGCTGCCACCAGCTGTTACGCCAGGGTGCGCACCTGGTCGAGACCGTGCAGGATGTGCTGGACGTGTTGCAGCTACCGCTGAAAGCCGCGCTCGCCGCGGCAGAGGCTGATGACCCGCCGGCAGCGGCGCCCGACAGCGCGCTATGGCGTTGCCTGGACCATCAGCCGGTGAGCGTCGACTGGCTGAGTCAGCACAGCGGGCTGGCGGTCGGCCAGGTGATGCACGAGTTGCTTGATCTGGAACTGGCCGGCCACGTGCAGCAGACCGCGCATGGATATTCCCGGCGCTGAGCATTGCCCGCGTCCCGCACTTGAGCCGACAGCGCCGCTCGGATACTGTCACAGCATTGATTGCTTATCGGGGGAACGCATGTTGGCACAGTGGCGCATCAGACAGATAGAACGCATCCTCCACGCAGGCGGCGTGATCGCCTACCCGACCGAGGCGGTCTGGGGCCTGGGTTGCCATCCCTGGAAGGCCGATGCGGTCGAGCGGCTACTGGCGCTGAAACAGCGTCCGGTCGACAAGGGGCTGATCCTGGTAGCCGGTGACATCGAGCAATTCGATTTTCTACTCTGGGATTTGCCCGAAGGCCAACTGGCCAAGCTGCGGCTGTCCTGGCCGGGGGCCAACACCTGGCTGGTCCCGCATCAGGATCGCCTGCCACTGTGGATTACCGGGCAGCACGCGACCGTCGCCTTGCGCGTCAGCGCGCATCCGATCATTCGCCAGTTATGCGCGGTCTGTGGGCCGCTGGTGTCAACCTCGGCCAATCCCAGCGGCCGTCCTGCGGCGCGCTCGCGCCTGCGCGTCGAGCAGTATTTTCATCAACGCCTGGATGCGATTGTTCCCGGTGCGTTGGGTGGGCAGCGCAATCCCAGTATCATTAGGGACTTGCAGACTGATCACATTATCCGCCCGTCCTGAGGTAAGCCCGTGAAAGAGATTCCCGATGCCACCGATGTTGCCGCCGTCAAAGACTACCTGATGGGGTTGCAGGATCGCATCTGCGCCGCCCTGGAGTCCGCCGATGGCCAGGCCCGCTTTCAGGAGGAATGCTGGGAACGCCCGGGCGGCGGCGGCGGGCGTTCGCGCATTATCGAAAACGGCGGCCTGCTGGAAAAGGGTGGCGTGGGCTTTTCCCACGTGCATGGCGAGAGCATGCCGCCGTCGGCCACGGCGCAACGTCCGGAGCTGGCCGGACGTTCCTTTCAGGCCATGGGCGTGTCGCTGGTCATGCACCCGAACAATCCACATATTCCGACATCGCACGCCAATGTGCGTTTTTTTGTGGCCGAGATGCCCGGTTCGGATCCGGTCTGGTGGTTTGGCGGCGGCTTTGATCTGACGCCCTATTATGGCCACGAAGAGGATTGCCTGCACTGGCATCAGGTCGCGTATGCCGCCTGCAAGCCGTTCGGTGATGATGTGTACCCGGCGTACAAGGCCTGGTGTGACGAGTACTTTTATCTCAAGCACCGGCAGGAAGCGCGCGGCGTTGGCGGTCTGTTTTTCGATGATCTGAACAAATGGGGTTTCGAGCGCAGCTTCGAATTCCAGCGCGCGATTGGCGATGCCTATGTCGACGCCTACCTGCCGATTGTCGAGCGCCGCCGCCATACGCCGTACAGCGCCGAGCAGAAGGCCTTTCAGGAGTTCCGCCGTGGGCGTTATGTGGAATTCAACCTGGTGTACGACCGCGGCACGCTGTTCGGCCTGCAGACGGGCGGGCGTACCGAATCCATTCTGATGTCGTTGCCGCCGACGGTGCGCTGGGGCTACAACTGGCAGCCCGAGCCGGGCAGTGAGGAGGCGCGGCTGGCTGCCGAATTTCTGCCGGCGCGCGACTGGCTGGGGCTGCAGCCATGAGCCTGGACCGCTATGCGGTGATCGGCAACCCGATCAGCCACAGCCAGTCGCCGTTGATCCACCGCCTGTTTGCCGAGCAGACCGGCGAACAGCTGACCTATGAAGCGCTGCTGGCGCCGCTGGATGATTTTGCCGGCTGCCTGCGCGGGTTTTTGCGTGAGGGGCGCGGGGTCAATGTCACGCTGCCGTTCAAGGAGCAGGCCTGGGCGCTGGTCGATCAGCACAGCAAGGCCGCCCAGCGGGCCGGCGCGGTGAATACCATCATGCGCCTGGCCGATGGCCGGCTGCTGGGTGACAACACCGACGGCAAGGGCTTGGTGCGCGATATCCAGGTCAATGCCGGGGTCTCGCTGGCCGGCCTCAAGGTGTTGCTGGTTGGTGCCGGCGGCGCCGCACGCGGGGTGATTCAGCCGCTGCTGGAGGCCGGTCCCGCACAGCTGTGCGTGGTCAACCGCACGGTGTCCAAAGCCGAACAGCTGGCGGCCCTGTTTCTCGATCAGGGACCGATCAGCGCGGCCGGTTTCGAGTGGATTGAAGAGCCGGTCGACCTGATCATCAATGCCACGTCGGCCAGCCTCGGCGGTGAGGTACCGGACCTCTCGCCGAAGCTGATACGGCCTGGGCACACGCTCTGTTACGACATGATGTATGCCAGTGACGCTACCGCCTTCAATCGTTGGGCTGCTGAACTCGGCGCGGCGCGCTGTCTCGATGGGCTGGGCATGCTGGTCGAGCAGGCGGCTGAGGCGTTTCTGCTCTGGCGCGGCGTGCGGCCGGACACCGCGCCAGTACTGGCAGCGCTGCGCTAGAGTACTAACGGATACGCCATGTTGCTTTGCAGGGAGGGTCGAGTTCCATCTCGACCTTGCAGGGCTGGCGGCGAGCGTGTTGGCCGAGGTGGAACGCGGCCTCCCCAGGGAGGGTGCACTGGTAGGGGGTTGTCGGTTGCTTTGCCGGGCGGGTCGAGGTGCATCTCGACCTTGCGGGGCTGGCGGAGAGTGCGCTGGCCGAGGTGGAAC
>JAWOGT010000306.1:0-10215 GCA_046496585.1 Halopseudomonas sp. | reverse complement strand
CGGATACGCAAGGGCTGCCCGGCCTCCACGGCGGGCGTTTGCAACAGCGCCAGCAGCCTGACCACGGTGGTGGTTTTACCGGTACCCGGCCCACCGGTGATGATACTGAAAGCCCCCCGTGCCGCCAGGGCGCAGGCAATACGCTGCCAGTCGGGTGACTGCTGGCTATCGGCAAACAGGCTGTGCAAGCGCTGGGCCAGCGCCTGCGGCGTGCTAAGCGGCGCTGCCAGCCGGCGCTGCAAGCCCTGGACTACCTGACGCTCGTAGCGAAAATAACGCCGCAGGTACAAGCGCTGACCGACCAGTACCAGCGGCCGCTCGGCCTGCTCGGGCAAGCCGCTATCGACGACACCGCTGCCTGCCAGCGCCGCTTGCCAGGCATCCAGCGTCAAGCTGCGCAACAGCGCTGAGGGCAGTAACACCGCCATGCTTTCCTCGCCCTCGGGGGGCAGCGACAGGGCAAAATCCGGCTCGGCCAGCGTGGTGGCCAGGTCCAGGCAGACATGCCCATGGCCCAGCTGGTGGCTGACCAACGCGGCGGCCAATAGCACCCGGGGATCACAGCTCGGGTCCTGTTCCAGCAGAAACGCCGCCAAGGCCCGATCCAGCGCGCGCAACCACTTACAGGCCAGCCAGGCATCCAGCAACGCCAGCAGGGCTTGCGGGTCGGCCAGCGGATCGGGTTGCTGCCGGGCCTGTTCCAGCCAGTCGATCTGTGCGTCTTTCATGCCAACAGCTCCTCGGCCGGCTGGCCGGCAAACAGCCGGTCCAGTGCCTCGATCAGGGTCTGCGCCGGGCGGTCATGCCAGATACCGGCCTGCGACGCCTGCGCACCGCGCACGAACCAATACAGTGCCCCGCCCATGTGTGTCTGATAGTCATAATCTGGCAGGCGCGCCTTGAGCTGGCGGTGCAACGCCAGCACGTAAAATACGTACTGCAAGTCATAGCGCTGCTCGAGAATCACCCGCTCCATGGCCTCATCGACATAGTCACTGACCGATGGCCCCAACCAGTTGGATTTGTAATCCACCACGTAATAGCGGCCCTGATGCTCGAAGACCAGATCGATAAAGCCCTTGAACAGGCCGTTGAGTCGATCGCGGCGTAGCGCCGGACGCGGACGATTCCCCAGGGTGGCGGCGCAGACCAACTGATCGAGCTGCTGCACATCCACACGCCGGGCCGCAAACATGAATTCCATCTCCGGCTGGTAGCCTCCGGCAGACAACTGCGCCAGGCAGACATCCGCCGCTGGATCGACCCGTTGCAGCAGCGCCGGGTGCTGCAACACGGCGATCAACCAATCCGCCAGACAGTCGCTCCATTCGCCCCAACCACGCCGGATGCAGCGTGGGCGCAGCCAGTCGATGCACTGCTGGCGGTCCGTCAGGGCGGCAAAGCCCTCGCGCCCCGCCAGCTCCAGCAGCCCGTGCAGAAAGGTACCCGGCTGCGGGCCACGCGGGAAGCGGTGAATAGTCGGCAGTTCGCCGGCGCGCAGCGGCACAAAGCGCGCAGCGCGCTCATCATCAGCCATTTTCTCCGCCGCCGGACTTTCCGGCGCGTTGCCTATGGCCTTGCCCGCCAGGTCTTCGCTGCCGACAGCCAGGGCACTGTAGGAGGCGATCCACCAGGACTCGAAGGGCCCGTGCTGCGGCTCCCGCGCAAGGATCTGCGGCTCTGGCGCCTGCACTGGCTGGTAGCGCACATCGTCGATCTGGGGAGCTGACGTGACGGCCACGGCGTCATTGCCTTCGATGACCCATTGCTGCAACCAGCTGGCCAGCGCAGGACTGCCACCCAATGGCTGGCCGCCGGCCAGCAGATAGCCCACCGCACTGTGGTGCAGCACCGAGGATTTGCCCTGGCCGACCTTCAAATCCGCCATGCCCAGCCAACAGGCATGCCGCGCGCGGGTCAGCGCCACGTACAACAGCCGCAGGTCTTCGCCCAGGCGCTCGCCATCGGCTTGCTGACGGTCATCTTCCGAAGGTTCCAGTACCAGAGTGCGCCGCTCGCCATCATGGAAGCGCACCGGTTCGCCACCCTTGACCGGACGGCTGTGACAAATAAACGGCAGAAATACCAGCGGGTATTCCAGACCCTTGGACTTGTGGATAGTCACCACTTTGACCAGCTCGGCATCGCTTTCCAGGCGCAGTATCTGATCTTCTCCGGCGCCCTCGCCGGCCAGTGGGATCAGTTCGGCCAGATGCCGCACCAGCGCCTGCTCACCGTCCAGCTCGCGGGAGGCGCGTTGCAGCATTTCCGCCAGGTGCAACAGATTGGTCAGTTGCCGCTGGCCTTGGCTGCGCTGCAGCAGGCGGGCCGGCAGATCGAAATCATGCAGCAGACGATGCAGCATCGGCAGCACACCCTGGCGCTGCCACAGGCGGCGGTAGTCGGTGAACTGAAAGACCCGCTGCTCCCACAGCCGCTCATCTTCATTGAGTCGTTCCAGTGTGGCCCAGGATTGGTCCAGCGTCGGGCTGGCCAAGGCGGCGCGCAGCAGTCGATCGTTGCCGGGTTCGGCGCAGGCGCGCAACCAGCGCAGCACATCGACCGCCTCCTGGGAGTCGAGCACCGAATCCTTGTCCGATAAATAGACGCTGCGGATTCCGCGTTCTGACAACGCCGTACGGATCGCCTCGGCCTCACGACCGGTACGCACCAGCACCGCCATATCCGCTGGCCGCAACGGCTGCCAACCCTGCTCCGGGTGGTCAAAGCCTGCCGCCCCGACCTGGCCGGCCTGCAACAGCTCGACCATCGCCGAGGCGCAGCGGGCCGCCAGCTGTTGCCGATAGGCTTCAGCACTGAGCGGCTCGTCGCTGTGCAGATGCCAGGCGGTCAGCGCCGGTGCTGTCTTGCCATTGAGGGTCCAGCGCTCCTTGCGCCCGCGGGCAACAACCGGATAAAACGGCAGCAGCGCTTCGGCGCCGGCGCCAAAACGGAAGGCGCCCAGATTGTCCACACGCTGCTCGGCCAGCTCAAACAGCCGGTTGACCGCCGCGACCATTGGCTCGCTGGAGCGGAAGTTGGTCTCCAGGTGCTCATGCCGCCCCAACGTGGCCTGCCGTGCGCGCAGATAGGTAAAAATATCCGCCCCACGGAAGGAGTAGATCGCCTGCTTGGGATCGCCAATCAGCAGCAGGGCGGTATCGGCCGGGCTTTGCTCGAGGGGATAGACCCGATCGAATATGCGGTATTGCAGCGGGTCGGTGTCCTGGAATTCATCGATCATGGCTACCGGGAATTGCCCGCGAATCACCGCCGCCAGTCGCTCGCCGTTGTCTCCCTGCAGGGCATCATCCAGGCGTGTGAGCATGTCATCAAAACCCATTTGCGCGCGCCGACGCTTTTCCGTATCGAAGCGCTCAGCGATCCAGGCTGCGGCATGCCGCAGTGCCGGCTGCGCCGGACCGGACAGCGTGTTCAAGCGATCCTTCAGCTCGGCCATCGCCTCCAGCGCCGGGTGCACCGGTGGGCTGCCCTGCTTCCATATCTCGGCCAGGCCCACGCTGGTCAAGCGCTCAAAACCCTTGCCGATATCCAGCGTCTCGGCAGCGGGATCAGCAGCCCAGTCGCGCAGCTTATCCAGCCAGGTGCCGAGGTTCTTGCGGTTCAGACTCTGGCCATTGAACGCCTTGACGTTTCGAGCCTGCTCCAACAAGCCCTCCAGTTCATCGGCCCAGGCCAGCCAGGGCAATTTGAGTGCTTGCAGCTCGGCAACAGCGGACTGCAGCGCGTCGTCGATCAGCGTCTGCAAATCAACGGCCAGCACCGGTTGTTTCTGGTCCAGCAACACCCGCGCCCTGGCCAGCAAGGCATCCGGCTGGCGCCAATGCTGATCGACCCAGGCCAACGCCCGGCCCTGCAGCCGATAGCAATGCAGCCGCCAGTAGTCGCGGGCGACTTCGGCGAGCAGTTCGCGCTGGTCGGTTTCCAGCGTCTGGGTGAACAGGCTGCCGCTATCGAAGGCGTGCTCGCGCAGCATGCGTTGGCACCAACTGTGGATCGTCGATACGGCGGCCTGATCCATCCACTGCGCGGCGATATCCAGCTTGCGCGCACAGGACGGCCAATCGGTCTCGGCATAATCACCGCGCAGGCCTTGCAGAATGGGATCGAGTGCGGCCAGTTCAGCGCGGAACGCCTGCGCCGCCTCGACCAGACGCGCGCGAATACGATCCCGCAGCTCCTGGGTTGCCGCCTCGGTAAAGGTCACCACCAGAATATCCGGCGGTAGCAGCTCGCGGCCAAATCCCGCTTCACCGCCGTGGCCCAACACCAGACGCAGATACAGCGCCGAGATGGTGAAGGTCTTGCCGGTGCCGGCGCTGGCTTCGATCAGACGGCTGCCGCGCAGCATACAGCGCAGCGCCAGCGGTCTTGGCGCGTTATGGGCGGCGGTCATGCCTGCACCTCCGTGGCCGGGCTGATGATTAACCATTGCTCCGCTTCGGCGCGCACCAGTGGCTGGTACAGCAGGCTGGCGAAGGCGTCGAATTCGCCACTGGCGCTGAGGCTGGCAAAATCCGGGAAACTGCGCAGCAGCGCCGCGCTGTCCAGGCGCTCACCGCGGCTGAAATCATTGCCGTCGTAACACTGCCGCGCCTGGGCGCGGGCCTTGTCTTCATCCTCGGCGCCCAGCCAGGCCAAGGCGGTCTTGGGCGCGACCGGTAATGGCCGGCTCAGGCCCTGATGCCAGGCATCCAGCCAGTCCTGCACAATGCCGACCGCCTGGCGCGGCTCCAGCGGCAGCAGCTGGATATCCGCATCCGCGCTGATGATGCAACTGCTCAAACGGTGCCCGCTGGCGGCAGCGCACACGTGCACCACCAACTCATTGAGCAGCTTGCGCCAGTTCAGACTCTTCTTGCCGAGCACCAGCCCGGGCAACAGCGTCAACCGTAGCATGCCTTCCAGGCGCGCGGAACAGCGCACATCCGCCAGCCAACTGCTCAACTGCACGGCGGCGCTGCGGCCTTCGATGGGTAGCGGATGATCCAGGTGCTGATCCCACTGCCGCGCCTGTAGATGATAGCGTTGCAACTGATCGGCCAGCGGCGCCAATAGCTGCTCGCTGGTCAGGCCGGCGAAGCCGGCCAGCGGCAATTGCCCACGCTGTTGCAGGCGCAGCGCGCCCTGCTCCAGCAAGGCCATCAGATCAGCTTCCGGCTGCGCGTCCTTGAGGCTGTCGAGCAGCGTCTGGCTGAGCTGGTAACGCTGCAAGCCGTCGAGGCTGAAATGCTCATCGTCCTCGGTCACCACCTCGCGTTCATCCAGCCAGACCTTGAGCCGTTGACTGTAGAAATGCCCGACCGGATTACGCAGAAAACGCTGCAAGGCGGGCAACTCGATAGCGGCCTCCAACACCGCGGCGGGCAACGCCTGGTTATCCGCCTCGAGGCGCACCTGACCATGCAGCGGCAACCATTCCCGGGCATAGCTGAACAGTCCGCGCTGGCCGGTAAAGTACGCCAGGCTGAACGGCTGCAACGGATGCACGGTGGTTAACCCGGCCAACAGATCGGCCGCTTGCGTGCGCTGCCAACCGGCGGCCAGATGATCGCGCAACTGGCCGATCAGTACCGAGGGCGGGCGCTCGCCATTATCGCGGATGCTGCGCCCGACCCAGCTGATATAGAGGCCCTGGCGCGCCGAGAGCATGGCTTCCAGCAGCAGGTAACGGTCGTCCTCGCGCCGCGAGCGGTCGCCGGGCCGGTAGTCGCGGCCCATCAGGTCGAAATCCAGTGGCTGTTGGGCACGCGGATAGTCGCCATCATTCATGCCGAGCAGACAGATGTGTTTGAACGGAATCGCCCGCATGGGCATCAGGGTGCAGACATTGACCGCGCCAGCGAGAAAGCGCTGGCTCAGCTGGTCCTGACCAATGCCCTGCAACCAGGCTTCGGCCACCACGTTCAGCGGCAAAGCCTCCTGCAAGCCGACCGCATCGCACAATGCCAGCCACTGCTCCAGGCTTTCCTGCAGTTGCGCCAGCAGATATTGATCACGCTCACTGCCCGCATCAAAGAAATCCTCCAGCAACGCGCGCAAGCGTTCGCCCCAGACCAGCGGCGCTGCCGGCCGGGCCAGCGCCTGGTCATGGCGATCCAGTGCGTCCAGCAGCGCGCTGAGTGGCCCGAGCAGCGTTGCATCCAAGCCACCGATTTCGTCATAGGGTTCGATGTCGCTCCAGGCCTCGCCCTGCCCTACCGCATAACCGAGCAACATGCGCCGCAGGCCGAAACGCCAGGTATTGGCCTCCAGGCCCTCCGGCAGTCCCAGTTGGCTGCGCCGTTGTTGATCCAGGCCCCAGCGGATGCCGGCGCCTTCTATCCAGCGGCGCAGGGTCGGCAGGTCAGCCTCACCCAGCCCGAAACGACTGCGCAGTGCGGGCACATCCAGCAGGTCCAGCACTTCGCTGACCGGCAGGCGGCTATCCGGCAGACGCAGCAGATGCTCAAGGGCAATCAGCAGCGGTTCCTGGCCGCGCTGCCCCTGATCCGCCAGCGTGTAGGGAATATGCCGCGGATCGTCCGCGCCGTACTGGCCGAACACCGCCTGGATATGCGGCGCATAGGTATTTACATCCGGCACCATGACGATAATGTCACGCGGCCGCAATTGCGGATCGCGGTCAAAGGCATCCAGCAGTTGGTCGTGGAGTATTTCGACCTCCCGCTGCGGGCTGTGCGCCAGATGAAACTGGATCGAGCGATCCTCCTCGGTATTCACTGCTGGCCAGCGTTCGCGGGTTTCCGCCAGCGGGCTGAGCTCCAGCACATCCTGCTGCAACTGTTGCAGCAAAGTCTCTGTTCCAGGCTGTTCAAACAGGTCCACCCGGCCGCCGTTGATCGCCGCAAAGCGCGCTTCGTAACCGGCGCGCTCGTCATGGCTATCGAGCAGATTGATGTAATCGCGGCCCTGTTTGCCCCAGGCCGCCAGCAACGGATGCGCGTGCTGGTGCAAGGTGCTGTCGTCCAGCTGGACCGGGCTATTCGGCCGCCGCTGCTGGCGCCGATACTGATGACGCAGCAGATCCTGGTCGGCGACGATATCGCCCCAGTGGTACTGGCAGGGATTCAGCACGCAGAGCAGTACCTGACTGAAGCGGCCGATGGCTGCCAGGGCCTCGAGCGTCTGCGCTGGCAGCGAGGAGATACCGAACACGATCACCCGCCGCGGCAGACCCGCCGGAGGGCTGCTGACCGCCAGCACCTGGTCGACAAAGCGTGGGTGAATACCGGCACGGCTATCGCTCAACCGGGCATTGCCGACATCCTCAATCACCGCACGCCAGAGTGCCGGCTGCCAGCCTTCTTCAGCGCCCAGGTCACGGTAACCCTCGCGCGCCAGGCGAATCCGGTCACGGCCCTCGGCCCAGTCGTTGAGCCAGTCGGCACGATAGACCTGGTACTGATCGAACAGGTCAGCCAGGCGCTCGGCCAGCTGATAACGCTTGCGGCAATCGGCGTCGTCGGCCAGAAAGCGCTGCAAAGGCGCGAACGCGGGTTGATCCAACAGCCCCGGCAGCAGGCGCATCAGGCGCCAGGTCAGGGGTTGCTTGTCCAGCGGCGACTGCTCGGGAACCGCTTCGCGGCCGAGCACTGCGCGGTAGGTCTGCCACAAAAACCGCGCCGGCAACTGCACATCCAGCGCGGCGGCGATACCACAACCACCGCCCTGCGCCTGCGGATCCGCGGCCAGCGCCAGCTTCAGCCACTGGGCGATGCCGTTGCTTTGCACCAGCACCACCTCATTTTCCAGCGGGTGCAGCGGATACTGCCGGGTCCAACTGACCACCAGCTCACGCAGGGCTTCCAGACGGTTGCCATGGATAATCATCAAGCCGGGATCTAACGGGCGGGCATCCTGCATCAAGACTCCGAGTCAACATCAGATAAATACACATCGTTGCGTGCAGGTTAGGCAATAGTGCGGCCAGCGTCCATGCAGCACAGCTACAGGTCATTATGAAAGGTGATGCGAGTTAAACCTGGCTGCCCAGATAACGCCGCTCCCACGGGGTTATCTCGTTCATGAAATCCTCCAGCTCCAGCGCTTTGGTCGCAACATAGCCCTCAATGAACTCATCGCCGAACAGCTCACGGGCCAGCGCGCTGCGGCGCAGACGACTCAAGGCCTCATGCAGGGTGCCCGGCAAGGTCAGCTCATCCGGGGCCTCGAACTCACCCTGAAAAGCCGCACTCGGCTCGATCTCGTGCTCGATACCATAGAGCCCTGCCGCCAGGCTTACCGCAATGGCCAGATAGGGGTTGGCATCAGCGCCGGGCAGGCGGTTCTCCACGCGCCTGTCCACCGGACCGCTCGCGGGAATGCGCAACCCCGCACTGCGATTGTCGTGGGACCAGCAGAGGTTATTCGGCGAGGCGTAGGTATGGCAGAAGCGCTGATAGGAGTTGATGTGCGGGGCCATCAGCGGGGTCAAGTCGGCCAGGCAGTGCTGCAAGCCACCAATGTAGTGCGGAAAGCTGAAGGTCGGCTCGCCATTGGCCGGATCGGTAAAAATATTCCGCCCCCGGGTGCGCTCGACGATGCTCTGGTGAATATGCATTGAGCAACCGGGTACCCGCGCCAGCGGTTTGGCCATACACACGGCAATCAGACCGTGCTTGAGGGCCACCTCATGCAGCATGTGCTTGAACAGGAAGGTCTGGTCGGCGATCAGCAGCGGATCGCCATGCACGAAGTTGACCTCGAACTGGCTCACGCCCATTTCGTGCATAAAGGTATCGCGGGGTATGCCCAGCGTCGCCATGGCCGCCTTTAGTTCCTCGAAAAACGGACGCAGGCCGTTATTCGAGCTGACACTGAAGGCGGCGTTCCCCGCTTCACGCCGGCCATCCAGACCGACCGGCGGCTGAAAGGATTGCTGCACATCCGCATGTGGCTCGAACAGAAAGAACTCCAGTTCGGTGGCCACCACCGGCTGCCAGTTGCGCTCGGCATAGCGGGCAATCACCCGCTGCAGCAAGCTGCGGCTGGAAAGTCCGGACGGTGACCCGTCCAGCTCCACCGCCTCACAGACCGCCAGCGCCCGCGGCGCTTCGGCCCAGGGCAACACATGCACCTGTTCCGGGACCGCGCGCAGCACCAGATCACCATCCTCACTGCCGTAGAAGCGCGGCTCAGGATAGCCGCCCATCACCGCCTGCAGCAGCACGCCGCGGGCCATTTGCAGACGCCGGCCCTGGAGGAAGCCCGCGACGGTCATGACCTTGCCCCGCGGGACGCCGTTCAGGTCGGGCGTCACACACTCGATGTCGGATACCCCGGCCAGGCGCATGTCCAGCGAGAGAGCAGATAGGGGCGATGTCATGATCGAATACCTTGTGTCAGGAAAAGCGTTCGCCAGGTCGTTGGCAGAGCTTCCGGATAATAGCCCGGCAGGGCAAGGGCGTCACCGCTAGCGTGCCGGAGAGTGGTCAGAACTCAAGCGTTCTGGCAAAACCCTCAGCGCAGAAAAAAGGCCAGCCCGATTGCCCGGGCTGGCCTGTGCAGCGCGGCGCTGGATCAGAAATTCAACGCACGATCACCGTTTTCATCACGGATACGCGTGGGCAGACCCATCTCGTTCAGCAGCTTGAGAAACGGCTTGGGCGGCAGTTCTTCGACATTAGCCATCTTCTGCACGTCCCACTCACCGCTGGCGATTAACCGCGCCGCGGCGACAGCCGGCACCCCTGCGGTATAGGAAATGCCCTGGCTGCCGACCTCCTGATAAGCCTCGGCGTGGTCGGCAATATTGTAGATAAACACCTCGCGATCCTCACCATCTTTCCTGCCCTTGACCAGATCGCCGATACAGGTCTTGCCTTGGTAATGTGGCGCCAGCGATGAGGGGTCCGGCAATACCGCCTTGACCACTTTCAGTGGCACCACTTCCAAGCCTTCGGCCGTGGTCACCGGTTGCTCGGAGAGCAGACCCAGGTTATTGAGCACGGTAAACACATTGATGTAGTGCTCACCAAAACCCATCCAGAAGCGCACATTGGGCACCTTGAGGTGCTGCGACAGCGAGTGCACTTCATCATGGCCGGTCATGTAGCTGGTATGTTCGCCGACCACCGGCAAGTCGTCGGTGCGCTTGACCTCGAACATTCTGTTGCTGACCCATTGGCTGTTCTGCCAGGACCAGACGGTGCCGGTAAACTCGCGGAAGTTGATCTCCGGATCAAAGTTGGT
>JAWOGT010000113.1:0-5160 GCA_046496585.1 Halopseudomonas sp. | reverse complement strand
GGCATTGTCGTCGCTGGCTGGGGCATGCTGCTGGCGGTGCTGGTGGCCTTTCTCTATGGTCTGGATGTCAGTGAGCGGGCGCAGCCGCACGTCGGCCTGAATCTGGCACTGGTGATCATCGCCCTGGGGCTAGGTGTCGGTTGGGCCTGGTACAGCGGCAAGAAAGTCGCCATGACCGACATGCCGCAGATGGTCGCGCTGTATAACGGCATGGGCGGTGGCGCCGCAGCAGCGATCGCTGCCATCGAACTGTTTTCGGGTAACGCCCAGGCCCACGGCCTGGTGGTAACGATACTGGCGGTACTCGGTGGTCTGATCGGCGCGGTGGCGCTGTCAGGCTCGTTGATCGCCTGGGCCAAGCTGGATGGGCGCATGAGCAAAACCCTGCGTTTGCCCGGGCAGCAAATGATCAACGCAGGGCTGTTTTTCGCGGCCCTGGGATTAGGCGCGGCAGTAACAGCGATGGGCGTTGCTGGCGGCGAAGTATCGATGTTGCTGGTCTCCTTATTTTTCATTCTAGCCCTGGCGCTGGGCGTGCTGCTGACTACCCCCATCGGCGGCGCCGATATGCCGGTAGTGATCTCCCTGTACAACGCCTTCACCGGCCTGGCGGTCGCCTTTGAGGGGTTTGTGCTGCAGAACCCGGCGATGATCATCGCCGGCACCGTGGTCGGTTCAGCCGGCACTTTGCTCACACTGATGATGGCCAAGGCCATGAATCGCCCGGTATCCAACGTGATTTTCAGCCAATTTGGTCAAAGCGGCGGGGAAGGCGATACGGATATCGAAGGCAGCATGAACACCGCGGAAGCCTCGGATGCCGCTATTGCCATGTACTACGCCAGCAAGGTGATCATCGTACCCGGCTACGGTTTGGCCGTAGCGCAAGCTCAGCACAAGCTGTATGAATTCGTGAAACTGCTGCAAAAGCAGGGCGTGGACGTCAAATTCGCCATTCACCCGGTCGCCGGACGCATGCCCGGGCATATGAACGTATTGCTCGCCGAGGCAGGCGTACCCTACGACATCATCCATGACCTGGAAGACATCAATGAAGACTTCGCCCAGACCGACGTGGCCATCGTGATCGGCGCCAACGACGTAGTAAACCCCGCTGCACGCACACGCAAATCCAGCCCGATCTACGGCATGCCGATTCTCAACGTCGACATGGCCCACCAGGCCTACGTGGTCAAGCGCGGACAGGGCAAAGGCTATTCGGGTGTCGAGAACGAACTGTTCTATGCCGACAACACCTCAATGGTCTACGGCGACGCGCAGAAGGTAATGGCGCAGATGATTGAGGCTGTGAAGTCGCTGGGCTAGCCCGGCGAAGCCGCAAGCGGCAAGCGGCAAGCTACAAGCTCAAAACCCAAGCCCCAAAACCTTAAAACCTTAAAACAAAAACCCCGGCATGATGCCGGGGTTTTTGTTACTACTTGCCGCTTGAAGCTTGAAGCTTGCGGCTGCCCTTAGGCCTGCTTGGCGTTATAACCAAAGATCGACTTGATCTCCAGGAAGTCCTCAAAGCCATAGTGGCCCCACTCGCGGCCATTGCCCGACTCCTTGTAACCACCGAAGGGCGCCCGGTTGTCCAGTGCCGCGCCATTGAGGTGGACCATGCCGGTGCGGATGCGGCGCGCAACGCTGCGGGCGCGATCCAGGTTGGCAGAGGAAACATAGCCAGACAGCCCATAGTTGGTGTCATTGGCAATGCGCACCGCCTCATCGTCATTCTCGTAACCAATAATCACCAGCACCGGACCGAAGACTTCTTCGCGGGCAATGGTCATGTCATTGGTGACGTGGCTGAAGATGGTTGGTTTGACGTAGTAACCCTTGGTCAGGCCATCAGGACGATCCGGACCACCGACGATCAGTTGGGCCTTCTCAGCAATACCATCCTGAATCAAACCCTGAATCTTGCTCCACTGCGTCTTGGATACCACGGGACCAATCACCGTATCTTCCGCATTCGGATCACCGGCCTTGACCTTGGCCGCAACCGCCTTGGCGATTTCTGCGACTTCGTCCATCCGGCTATTCGGGACCAGCAAACGGGTAGGGGCGTTGCAGGACTGGCCACTGTTGTTCATGCAGGACATCACCGCATGGCCAACCATCTTCTCGAAATCAACATCATCGAGCAGGATATTGGCTGACTTGCCGCCCAACTCCAATGCCACACGCTTGATAGTGTCGGCACCGGCTTTCATCACCTGACGACCCGCGCCGGTAGAGCCGGTAAAGGACATCATATCGATACCCGGATGCGCGGACATGGCCGCGCCCACGGTCGGGCCATCGCCATTAACCAGGTTGAAAACGCCCGCTGGCACACCCGCTTCCTCGAGGATTTCCGCCAAAATCAGACCAGACAGCGGCGCCACTTCGGAGGGCTTCAGGACCATGGTGCAGCCGGTAGCCAAAGCCGGGGCAACTTTGCAGGACATCTGGTTCAATGGCCAGTTCCAAGGCGTGATCAGACCGCAAACACCAATAGGTTCCTTGACCACCAGCGTCGTGTCGATTTCTTCTTCGAATTTGAATTCTTTCAACGCTTCCAAAGCGGCGGAGAAATGGCCGATGCCTGAAGGCGCCTGGGCGGTTTTCGCCAGTTTGGCCGGCGCGCCCATTTCGATGGAAATAGCCTTGGCCAGATCGGGTTGACGCCGGGTCATTACCGCGAGAATTTTTTCCAACAGCGCAATGCGCTCTTCGCGGCTGGTCTGGGAATAGGTTTCAAATGCCTGGCGGGCTGCCGCGACGGCCAGATCGACATCCTCTTTGTTGCCCAGTGCAATGGTAGCAGCCACTTCTTCGGTGGCCGGATTGATAACGTCCAGGGTCTGCTCGCCCTTGGGCTTGACCCACTGGCCGTTGATAAAGAACTCGGTGTAATGACTCATACGGAATAGACTCCTTATTGTACTGTGCGTAAATCAACCAAAACCATAGCACTACCTGCGCCATACCTGCACGCAAGTATCAGGCATTTTATAATTTAAGCGATGTCTTGTATCAAAATAGCCTGGTGCTACCAGGGTAATGGCTGTTCAGCCGCTAGCCAAATGTCCCTATAATGCCTGCGCTCAGCCCATTCCTGAGCCCGCCGAATACTTGACTAAAATACTTGGCTATTGCATCATGGCCAGCATGTTAAACCGGCTCGGGATTGCCAATGCGATTGACCACTAAAGGCCGCTACGCGGTGACCGCCATGCTGGATTTGGCGCTGCACGAAGATCAGGGGCCGATTACCCTGGCCGATATTTCGCAGCGCCAGGGCGTGTCCATCTCCTATCTCGAACAGCTGTTTGCCAAACTGCGTCGTTGCCGTCTGGTGGAGAGCGTAAGAGGGCCGGGCGGTGGTTATCGGCTGGCTGGCGGCCCGGCAGCCATCAGTGTTGCGCAGATTGTCGAAGCCGTAAACGACTCCATGGATGCCACCCGCTGCATGGGCAGGGGTGACTGTCAGCAAGGTGAAGTCTGTCTTACCCACCATTTGTGGTCTGACTTGAGCGACCGCTTGCATCAATTTCTGAGCGAAATCAGCTTGGCTGATCTGGTGTCTCGCGAGGATATTCAACGCGTGCGCAGTCGTCAGGACAAGGTCGGCTGTATTAGCAGCCAGACGGTGTCCGAGCTGCAGCGCATTATCTGAAGCGGCGTGCAAGAGCCGCTCGAACTTTGCTGGCGGGTCTGCCTGAGTGCAGGCAAATCCTCCAACAAGCCTGATTTGACGTAGCAGCCGGGCCGTTTGCACTGGCTGCCTGATTGAGGTGATACCGTGACTGAACAAGTCGAGAGTCTTATCAAGAAGGACTACGCGGCTGGATTTCATTCAGCCATCGAGTCCGACACGCTGCCGCCCGGTCTGGATGAAGGCGTTGTGCGCTTTATCTCGGCGAAGAAGGGTGAGCCCGAGTGGTTGCTTGAATGGCGGCTGAAAGCTTTCCGCGCCTGGCAGGAAATGGAAGAGCCAACCTGGGCGCACGTGCATTATCCGGAGATCGACTTCCAGGCGGTATCGTACTTCTCCGCGCCGAAAAGCATGGCCGACAAGCCGCAAAGTCTTGCCGAGGTCGATCCTGAACTGATCGCTACCTACGAAAAGCTTGGTATTCCCCTGCATGAGCAGGAAATGCTTGCAGGCGTGGCGGTGGACGCGGTGTTCGACTCGGTCTCGGTGGTCACCACTTTCCGCGCCAAACTCGAAGAAGCGGGTGTGATCTTCTGCCCGATCAGCGAGGCGGTGCATCGCTGCCCTGAACTGGTCAAGAAATACCTTGGCAGTGTGGTACCGCAAAAGGACAACTATTATGCGGCGTTGAACTGCGCCGTGTTTTCCGACGGCTCCTTTGTCTATATCCCCAAGGGTGTGCGTTGCCCGATGGAGCTCTCTACCTACTTCCGTATCAACGAAATGAATACCGGGCAGTTCGAACGCACCCTGATCATTGCCGAGGAAGGCTCGCATGTGAGCTATCTCGAGGGCTGTACCGCACCCATGCGCGACGAGAACCAGTTGCATGCAGCCGTCGTGGAGTTGGTGGCGCTGGATAACGCGACCATCAAGTACTCGACCGTACAGAACTGGTATCCGGGTAACGCAGAAGGCAAGGGCGGCATTTACAACTTCGTCACCAAGCGCGGCATTTGCCATACCAATGCGAAGATTTCCTGGACCCAGGTCGAAACCGGCTCGGCGGTGACCTGGAAATACCCCAGCTGCATTCTCAAGGGTGACAACAGCGTCGGCGAGTTCTACTCGGTGGCACTGACCAACAATTTCCAGCAGGCCGACACCGGCACCAAGATGATTCACCTGGGCAAGAACACGCGCTCGACGATCATCGCCAAAGGCATCTCGGCGGGGCGCAGCAACAGCTCCTATCGCGGCCTGGTGCGTTTCAATCCAGGTGCGGATGGCGCGCGCAACTTTACCCAGTGCGACTCCCTGCTGATCGGCGACCAGTGTGGGGCACACACTTTCCCCTATATCGAAAGCCGCAATCCACCCGCCGTGGTCGAGCACGAGGCGACCACCTCGAAGGTCAGCGACGACCAGATGTTCCTCTGCCAGCAACGCGGTCTGGATGCGGAAAAGGCTCTGGTCCTGAACGCGTTTGCCGCACCGGAAGAGGGGCCGGGCGGCGG